>JAGOHK010000090.1 GCA_017996175.1 Leptospiraceae bacterium | reverse complement strand
ACCCATTGTATACAGAAAAACTTCCTCCGATTTTACTACTAATCGTAGCCTTATCACCCGTAACCGCTGCGTGTTTTTTAGAATCTGCCAACAGTTCATATACTAACTCTGGGGAAGCTTTCAATTTTACTTTTTGTTTGATTGTTTTACACATAAAGCCTCCGAGAGTCGTGATTTTTTTTCTAAAATCATACTCATGTAGAATTTTAGAGATTTACGTTTAAAGCAAGTATTTTTTGGGTAAAGCGCTGCCGCTAGTTTCATTCCTTCCTAAGAATCATAGTTCAGACGTTTTTTTCTCGACAAGCTTTTGTGACTAACAAAAATTAGCTTATGCAAATACTACATTATTTAATCGTATTGATTTTAGTAGGTGGAGAACCTATCGGGGTAAAGTTCAAGGATTTTGATACCTTCGCAAGTGGTGTAAAATTACAAACACAAATGGGATGCGAAGAATTTTCGAATTCAAAAAATCGAGATGTTCATATTAAAAAATACTTTGAGATAAAAGAAAATGTTTCTCTAGAGCCAATTTGTTTGACACCCGAACAATTTGGTGAATGGATTCTTTCTCCGCGAAAATATAAAAAGAAGTAATCCAAGGAATCTAAAATTTCATAACACTATCCTTTCTTTGAATGAGTAAAATTTTACTTGAAAGTTAAAAGGATTCGCTTAAAAATAGGAATTAACAAAACCATTTCGTTGGGAGGTTTGTATGAATGCTATATTGGAAAAACTCACTGTATCCGAATATCTTGAAAAAGAAAGAAATTCGAGCCTTAGAGCTGAATACATTCAAGGAGAAGAAAGAAATTTGACAGGTGCAAGCTTTATTCACAATTCTATAGTAACAAATCTACTATTTTCCTTAAAAAAGAAATTAGTTTCTGCAAATTTTAAAATTCTCACGAATGACATGAAAGTCTGGGTTCCGTCACGAGAAGCATTTTACTATCCCGATGTTTTGGTTTTACCAAACCCACCCATGTTTCACGATGAATTCAAAGATATAGTAACGAACCCCGTCTGCATTTTTGAAGTGCTCTCTGAATCAACTAGGAATTTCGACAAAGGAGAAAAGTTTGATACTTATAGAAGTATTCCTAATTTTCAAGAATACTATTTAGTGGAACAAAACAAAAAATTAATTACACAATACATCCTAAACTCGAAAGGAAATTGGGAACTCATTGAACACAAAAACTCAGAATCAGTTATCACTCTTTCCTGCCTCGAAATCGAACTTGCTATGTTAGAAGTTTATGACGGGATTGAGATTTAGTATTATCGTAAACTCGATACCTATCCAAATTTTTTTCCAAATTATAATTCGCTCTTCGGTTTGAATATATTCAATTCTTCAATATGACGAATTATCTTTCTTAGCCACATTGGCGAAACACCAATTCTAGGTTCCTAAATAGGTTGAAAATTAGGATCGTCTCTAGGTGCAAACATAGGTTTAAAGGTTTTTCCCATATTGTTAAAGCTATTTATCAACCTAAAGTTGAACCTAGTAGTCGTGATACGCAATGTCAAAGACAATGCTTATTTTCCTTGACCTAAGTGTAATTGTTTTTGAAGGTACCTATATCACGTAGGGCAATATATAAAACAATATCTACAAATACAGACTGGCGAAGAATACATTTCTCCGTGACTCTGTGCCCTCGTGGGAAAATTTTTTAACAACCCAAATAGGAAAGAATTATGATTACAGGAAATTATTTTACAACAAACGAAGATTTATTATTGCATTTCAATTCCATAACAGACTGGAAAGAAATAGTCGAAGCTTATGAACAAGGATTTGGCGACGCAGAAGAATACAAAAAAACTGGTAACGACAAATTAGCATTTGCCCCATCCTCAGTTGACGAAGCAATCGAGTACTACAAATCAACACTTGATTCCGCAGGAGATTTAATCGGAAAACAAATCGCTCCCAATATGGCGGAAATGGACAAAATTGGTTTAAAATACAATAACGGAAAAGTCATTTTTCCAAAACCAATGGTGGATGCAATGCAAGCAATCACAGATGCAGGACTTCTCCCTTATGGAATTGGGAGACATTATGGCGGACTTGGTGTGCCGGCTACCGTTCAGGCAATGGCAATGGAAATGGTTGCGCGCGCAGACGGGGCACTCGCCATTGCACTTGGTTGTTATAGCCTTGCAGATACGATTGAAAAATACGGCTCCAAAGAACAAGTAGAAAAATACGTGCCCCTCATGGCAGAAGGCAAATACATCGGTGCCATGGCGTTAACCGAGCCAGACTATGGCTCTGACTTACCGAATCTCCAAACAAAGGCTGTCAAAGATGCGAACGGACAATGGAGATTAACCGGAACAAAACGATTTATTACTCATGGTTGTGGGTTTGCTGACCAACAGTCTATTATCCTTACACTAGCAAGAACTGGTAGTCCAACAGGCGGAGCAAGAGGACTCTCCTTTTTTATTGTTAAAACAGAAGATGTATTTATCGCTTCTATCGAAAAGAAAATGGGACTTCACTGCTCTCCGACTTGCGAAGTGGTATATGAGAATTCGCCCGCTGAGTTAATCGGGGTAGAGGGTTACGGACTTGTCAAATACTCTATGGGAATGATGAACACTGCAAGACTCTCCATTGCCGCCCAAGCTATGGGTATTGCGTCTGCCGCTTATTTTGAAGCTAAAAAATACGCATCCGAAAGAACCCAATTTGGAAAACTAATCCAAGAAATCCCAGCAGTAAAAAAAATGCTCACCCATATGGATAGAGAAACTGCGGCTATGCGTTGTATACTTATGGAAGCATCTCGTTCTGTCGATTTATACTTGTGGAGAGAAGCACATTTAAAACATACAGGAGTTGATGACAAAGAAATCAAAAAAGATGAAACGATTCGTTTCTGGGAAAAGCTAGCAAACCTGTTTACTCCACTTTCCAAATACTATACTTCCGAAATGGCAAATACAATTGCGGATAACGCTCTTCAAATTCACGGAGGATCTGGTTATACTGAGGACTACGATGTTTCCAAAATCTATAGAGATGCACGGATTACCAATATCTACGAAGGAACTACTCAATTGCAAATAGTAGCCTGTATCGGTGGAGTAGTCGCAGGTATGTCGCCTACCGGATTTTTAAGAGCTTATCTAGACAAAGAAACTTCTAAATTTACGGCTAGTGAACGTTTGCTTCGAGTGCGAAAACTTTTTGAAACAGTGGTAGAGAAATTTGGTGCAATCAAAGAGAGTGGAACAAGAGATTCCCTCGCCTTTGAAGTAGTAGAATCTGCGGCAAGATGCATTAATGGAATGTTATTAGAAAGGACATCTACTCGTTTAGGGGATAAACAAAAATCCGACAGATTGGCATTAGCCGCAGAGTATCATATTGATAGTATTGCGACTATTGAGTCTAACTTAATCAAAATCCAAGAACGCGGATAATATAATTATATTGCCGCGAATTCTAATCGAGCGAATGCTCGATTAGAATTCGCGGCAATGATTCAAGTGATAGGAAGTAAAATGAGCAAAAGTACAGAAGAATGGGGAAGTAGAATCGGGATTATTTTAGTCGTCGCGAGTGGTGCGATTGGACTTGGGAATTTTTTACGATTTCCCGGACAGGCGGCGAAGTTTGGTGGGGGGGCTTTTATGGTTCCCTACATTATTAGTTTTTTGATTCTAGGAATTCCAGTTTGTCTATCGGAATGGATCATGGGGCGAATGGGCGGTAAACACGGCCATAGCTCTCCGAATATTTTTCGAAACTATCTTTCTGGAATTCCTTTGCGTTTTACTAGTGCGATTGCCCTCATCATTCCTATCATGATTTACACATACTATGTTTTCATTGAAGCTTGGTGCCTTGCTTATGCAGTGGATTTTGTAACTGGTTCGATTAACCTTCACCCCCAACATACATTAGCAGTTTCGAGTAACGAAGCACTGATTCAAACATCAAGTGAACATTTTAATACATTAACAGGCTCTACTGCTAATGGAGCTTCTTTTGAAAGTAATATCGTTTACTATGTATTAGCCTGTTATGCGATGAATTTCTTTTTAGTCTATCGTGGAATTGCAAAAGGGTTGGAAGCATTTGCCAAAATTGCAGTTCCTGTTCTTTTGATTTGTGCATTTATCATCCTAGGCAAAGTTTTATCTTTGGACAATATATCCTCCGGCTTAGGTAGAATGTGGAATCCCGATTGGTCAGCACTATTGAAAGGCGAAGTATGGATAGCCGCAGCAGGACAAATTTTCTTTTCTCTTTCGGTAGGCTTTGGGATTGTCCTTACCTTATCTAGTTACTTAAAAGACAAAGACGATGTAGTATTATCAGGATTATCCGCAGCTTCTCTAAATGAATTTGTAGAAGTAGTATTTGGAGGACTCATCACGATTCCAGTTGGATTTTTATTTTTAGGAGCGAGTGTGGTTTCCTTCGGAACTTTTGGTATGGGGTTCGTTGCATTACCCGCTATATTTTCCCAGATGCACGGAGGACAATTCTTTGGAGCAGTTTGGTTTTTTATTTTATTTATGGCAGCCCTTACTTCGAGTGTCACCATGATACAACCAGGAATTACATTTTTAGAAGAAGGATTTCACTTAAAGAGAAAACAATCTACTCCGATCTTGTTTATTTTTACATTAGCCATTACCCTCACGATTGTATATTTTAATAAAAATCTTGCCGCACTCGATCATACTGATTTTTGGATTGGGACATTTCTAATTTATATCTTAGCCACCATCCAGATTTTGATTTACGGTTGGAAAATTGGAACCAAGGAAGCAAGAATGGATGGTATGAAAGGAGCCTTGATTTCTTTACCTCCCGGCTTCGACTTTGTAATCAAGTATATTACACCTTCCTTTTTATTGATTATCTTTGCTGCTTTTGTTTTAAGCGAAGATGGTCTTATGAATTCCTTTAACAAAATGAGTGAGACCTATATGCTTACAAAAGTTTCCGCTACTCTGACAGCAGAAGATGCAATCAACCAAGCCAAGGTAGCACGGGGAGTATTCATAGGGATAATCAGTATTTTCCTCTTCTTTTTATTTCTAGTAAATCTAAGTCTCAAAAACAGAGTGGAGGAAAGTAAATGAATCTAGAAGGAATCTTTATTATGACTTTATCGATTGTAATGGTTTCAGGTCTTGCAGGATTTTGTGTTTATAAAATCTTACAAGGTCATGGGAAATAAGAGCTTTATTTTTTTGTTTATTCTTTTTTCAAAAAGATATAGATAGCGAGTAAGGATCCTATGATAGATAATAAATCAATTACTATTTTTGCAAATTCCTTAAACTCATTGTAAGTTGTCATCAAAAGAATGATATGAGCAAGAGCGGCTAAAGACAAAAATGGCAGAAGTTTATCGTTTTTCAAGATCGTCTCTCACAGATTTTGAAATCAATCGGGTTAAGCTTTTCACGAAAATATAACTCCAAGCCAATATCCCAATAGAAGCAATAATTAAAGTAGTAGTATCCATATAATTAGAATACTACTACTTGGACAAAATGCAAGAACAAAATAATACATAAACTTAAGTTTATCAACTGATAATTCCTTTCAAAATGTTATCAAACTTTTTCCCTTCGATAGTTCTATAAACTGAAAAATCACTGTCTAGAGTTAAAATACTTTTTGTCCCGAGTTTGTGTGCTAAGATGACAAGGCTTGCATCTGCAAAGTCCATCGGCGTATCTGCATATTTTTTCATATACTTATGAACTAAGGCAAAATCATCACCTGATATATCAACAACGGATATTGCTCCGTCTTTTATCCACTCTATAAAATCGAGTTGTCTTTCTTTATTGTCATCTAACAAATAGGAAGCTTCTGTAATTACGGCTAACGTTGAAAAAAGTTTTCCTTGGAATGTTTTAAAGTAATTTCGAAATGCTTTCGAGTATTTGTCGCCTTCATCGAAGAAAGCGACAATCGGTCCCGTGTCCATGATTGTTTTAAGCATTGTGCTTTTGTTTTATTTTTTTTCGGATTAATTCTTTGTGGTTTACTGACTTATCAGATGGAGTTGTTTTGTATTTCCCAAAGTATTTTTTTCCTAATTCATAAGCAGAAGTGCTTTGTTTTTTAGATTCGATGTAAAGAAGTAAAGACTCTTGGATAATTTTTGTCTTTGTCTTTTTTTCTTCTCTGCAAAGATTAAGTAGTTTTGTTTCTAATGTTTCTGGTATTCGTAAACTTAACATCGTCAGGCTCCTGTATTACAAGTGTAGTACAATACTAGAAAAAGTATAGTCTTTTTTCGTCCCGAATTTATAGCTCGGAGAGCCACGCTAACGCGTAATGCTGTCAACTTAAGAAAACTTTGGCGGTTACTGAGCGTAGTCGAAGTAACAACTCCTAGTAATTGTGGCATTTCGACGAAACTCAATGTTCACTCCTTAAGGTCGTTCCATAATGCTCAATGACCGACTTTTTTGATCTCGCTTCACTAAGTTGCCAGCATTACGCTAATGCAAAAAAATAACAAAACCCTCTGCGTCTCTGTGCCGGCGCCTGTGCTGAGCAGCAGTTTCCAAGCGTGCGATAGTCGAAGCATGGCAAAAGAATCAGATATTCACAAAAATAGTTTGACTTAATTTCGAGTCCAAGTTTTTTTCGAGTAACATTATGACAAACCCTCGAACAAAAGGATTCTTTCATCTCTCTTTAGTCTACCTTATTTGGGGAAGTACATTTCTAGGAATACGATTTGCTGTGCGTGGTGATGGTGGGTTTCCTCCGTATATGTTAGCTGCGATTCGTGTGGGAATTGCCTCTCTCTTCCTATTCTCTGCCTGTTTATTATCCGGAAAATCCCTTCGTCTAACAACTTCCACTCTCATTCAACTTGCCTTAACAGGAGCATTGCTTTGGGTAGGGGGACATGCTTGGGTAATCTGGGGAGCACAAAAAGCAGATTCGGGTTACGCGGCATTACTCTTTGGAGCAACTCCCCTCTGGGCGGTACTGTTTGAATTTATCATTCACAAAAAAAAGTTGAGCCCACTTTCTATTCTTTCCGTTTTACTTGGCTTTGGAGGAATTATATGTCTTTCTCTGCCGGGACTTTTGAATGCAGCGGCAACTAATAATTCGCCTGACTTGCTTACATTTCTCGCCCTAAGCCTTGCTCCTGCTTCTTGGGCTTTAGGCTCTGTTGTCCAAGCTGATAAACTTTCCAAAGTTCCAGCCCTTGTGAGTGCAAGCTACCAACAATTCTTTGCCGCCATTGTTTGCGGCATTCTCTCTTTTATATTTTCGGAACAAATTCCAAGTCCATCGAAGGAAGCATGGATCGGGCTAAGCTATATTACCCTCCTTGGATCAGTAGTGGCATTTTACTCATTCACTCGCGCTTTACAGTTATTACCCTCTTCCATCGTAATGAGTTTTGCTTATGTAAACCCTGTTATCGCAGTCATTCTTGGTTACTTCTGGGTAGGCGAACAAATTACGTTGTGGACTTTAATCGGTATGGCTTTCATCATTACAGGGGTAGTCATTTTATTACAAGCGGATAAGAATCATTTAGCGGACTCGGAGTTAGAGCATGGCAATATTTAAACGACAAACATCTTTCATTAACGGAAAGTTCCTTCCCTCTTCCCAAAATCGAAACGTGGTTACTACTAGTTACCCCGCAACAGGAGAAATTCTTTGTGAGCTAGAAGAAGCAAATCTTGATGACATTCAGTATGCAGTTGAATCTGCTGAAAAAGGATTTAAAATCTGGTCAAAGATGAAAGGAGCAGAGAGAGGACGAATTCTACTTCGTGCAGCAAACCTTCTTCGGGAAAGAGTCAAATCTCTTGCAGAAATGGAAGTCTATGATACAGGAAAACCAATATCGGAGGCTCTTGTAGTAGATGTAATTTCTGGGGCTGAGGCTATTGAGTATTTTGCGGGCATGGCGGCGACATTACACGGAGAGCATTTTGATTTGGGTAGTAGTTTTGTGTATACTCGTCGTGAGCCGCTAGGAATTTGTGCTGGAATTGGAGCATGGAATTATCCTATCCAAGTTGCCTGTTGGAAAGCAGCCCCTGCCCTCTCCACAGGAAATGTTATGATCTTCAAACCTTCCGAATTAACACCGTTAACCGCTCTCAAACTTGCTGAAATTTTTACAGAAGCAGGACTTCCTGATGGTGTATTTAACGTCGTCATTGGAGGCAGAGAAGTAGGAAAAGAATTAGTTCGCCATAAAAAGATTTCCAAGGTGTCTATCACAGGCTCTGTCCCTAGTGGAAAAGCAATCATGGCAGACGGAGCGGCTACACTTAAAAAAGTTACTTTAGAACTTGGCGGCAAATCCCCGTTAATCATCTTCGATGATGCGAGTCTTGACCAAGCTGTCTCTGCCTCTCTACTTGCTAACTTTTATACCCAAGGAGAAATTTGCTCCAATGGAACAAGAGTATTTGTTCATGAGTCAATTCAAAAAGTTTTTCTTGAAAAATTATTAGAGCGAACTCGAAAATTAAAAATAGGCGATCCAATGGATATGGCTACTCATGTGGGTTCTCTCATTAGCCCCGATCATTTGGAAAAAGTGATGCGTTATGTGAAACTTGGAAAAGAAGAAGGTGCGAATTTACTTTGTGGCGGAAATCTTCCAACTTGGGAAGATAACCTTGCCCGATTTAGAAAAGGTGCATTCATTGAACCGACTGTATTTTCCAACTGCGAAGACAAAATGACGATTGTTAAAGAAGAAATCTTTGGTCCTGTGATGTCCGTTCTTTCTTTCAAAGAGGAAGACGAAGTCATTAGTCGCGCAAACGACACCGAATTCGGATTATCCGCAGGAGTATTCACAAAGGACATCAAACGTGCCCACAGAGTGATTGCAGAAATCCAAGCGGGAACTTGTTGGATCAATAATTACAATATCACTCCAATAGAAGCACCTTTCGGTGGTTACAAAAATTCCGGAATCGGACGCGAAAACAGCCTAGCGGCAATTGAACATTATACACAAGTGAAATCAGTATACGTAGAAATGGGAGAGGTAGATTGCCCGTACCCTTAAAGATTACCACCGATGGACACGGATGAACACCGATAAAAGATATGAATTTACCTCATCGGTGTTAGCGTAGCGATCGTCTTAATCGGTGGTGAAAAGAATTTAAACAATTAGGATAGACTTATGAAACAAAAAAAATATGACTTTATTATTGCCGGCGGTGGTTCTGCTGGTTGTGTGCTTGCAAACCGATTAAGTGAAAACCCGGCTAACAAGGTGTTGCTTCTAGAAGCAGGAAGATCGGATTATTTCTGGGATATATTTATTCACATGCCGTCTGCCCTTGCCTTTCCGATTGGAAATCCGCTTTATGATTGGAAATACGAATCCGAGCCAGAGCCGTACATGAACAACCGTCGTATTTACCACGCACGCGGAAAAGTGCTCGGAGGCTCAAGTAGTATCAATGGAATGATTTTCCAACGCGGAAATCCAATGGACTATGAACGATGGGCGAAAGACCCTGGAATGGAAAATTGGGATTATGCGCACTGCCTTCCTTATTTCAAAAGAATGGAAACTTGTACTGCTGGGCAAGATGAATTTCGGGGTGGAGAAGGACCTCTCGTATTAGAAAGAGGACCTGCGACTAATCCTCTGTTTGAGGCATTTTTTAAAGCTGTCCAAGAAGCGGGTTATCCACTCACGAAAGATGTGAATGGCTACCAACAAGAGGGATTTGCAAAATTCGATAGAAATATTCGAAATGGAAGACGTTTGAGTTCAGCCCGAGCGTATTTACATCCCGTAAAATCTCGTCCTAACTTAGAAGTAATTTGTTCTTCTCAGGTTACTAAAATTATTTTTGAAGGCAAACGGGCAGTAGGCGTTGAGTTCTCCGGTGCATTTGGTATGAATAAAAAAGCATTTGGCGGAGAAGTGATAGTATGCGGTGGAGCGATTGGTTCTCCTCAGCTATTGCAACTTTCGGGAGTTGGAAATGCGCTCGAGCTTGATCCTCTTGGTGTGGAAATGGTTCACGACCTTCCGACCGTTGGCGAAAATATGCAAGATCATCTAGAGGTATATATCCAGTATGCGTGTAAGAAACCAGTTTCGATGCAACCTTCTCTCAAAAAATACAACTGGCCTTGGATTGGTTTTCAATGGTTGTTTATGCATAAAGGTCCTGGTGCAACCAATCACTTCGAAGGCGGGGGATTTATCCGAAGCAATGAAGATGTAAAGTATCCAAACATCATGTTTCATTTTTTACCAGTTGCGATTCGTTATGATGGCTCGGCTCCGATTAAGGGTCATGGTTACCAAGTGCATGTCGGTCCGATGTATTCTGACGCGATGGGAACTTTGAAAATCAAGTCCACCAATCCAAAAGATAAACCGGCTCTTCGTTTTAATTATCTTTCGACCGAGCAGGACAAACGAGAATGGGTAGAAGCAATTCGATGTGCTCGTAAAATTTTAGAGCAACGTGCATTTGATGAATTTAGTGGTGGAGAAATTTCCCCCGGTCAAAACGTAGAAACCGATAATGAAATTTTAAAATGGGTCGCAAAAGATGCCGAAACCGCTCTTCACCCCTCTTGCACCTGTCGCATGGGAACGGACAAAACTTCCGTTGTTCATCCCGATACTTTAAAAGTACATGGGCTAGAAGGACTTCGTGTTGTGGATGCATCCGTTATGCGCTATGTTACAAACGGAAATATCTACGCGCCTGTGATGATGCTTGCAGAGAAGTCGGCGGATTTGATTTTGGGTAACACTCCATTAGCCCCTGAGAATACTCCCTTCTACAAACATATAGGATAAAGTAATGGAAAATCAAAAAGACCAGGTTCCTGTAAAAGAATTCCTTCACTTTAGAGAAAGTATCCCGACTATTTTAATGCTTACTCTATTATCACTCTCAGCCGTATATGTATATTTCTGGGGTGAGGGAACCAAGGTCTTTTGGAGTGGGTTTGCCGCTATTCTAGTATTTTACGGTTTAACGTTCTTTACCGGTAGTTATATCGCACGTCGTCATAGCAATAATGAAAAAGGAAACGATGCAATCTTAGGCGGAAGAAATATTCCACTTTGGGTTTCTGTTTTTACTATGGCGGCAACTTGGCTCGGTGGGGGTTACATCAACGGAAGTGCAGAGGCTACTTACAAAAGTGGACTCGTTTGGTTGCAAGCTCCCTGGGGTTATGCGGTTAGTCTCGTGTTAGGCGGGATTTTCTTTGCCAAGATCATGCGGAAGTTCAAATATAGAACCATGCTCGATCCTCTAGAACAACGATTTGGAAAAAAAATGACTGCTGTTCTATTTCTTCCTGCACTTGTAGGAGAATTATTTTGGACTGCTGCGATTCTTTCTGCACTTGGTTCTACTTTTGGGATTGTGATTGGGCTTGACTTTGAAGTATCCGTTATCCTCTCCGCGGCTGTGGCTATTGGCTATACTGCTCTAGGGGGATTATGGGCAGTTGCCTTAACGGATGTAATCCAACTATCTCTACTTTTCCTTGGACTTGGAATTATTCTTCCTTTCATCATTGACTCCAGTGGTGGTATGGCTACTACTTGGGCGGCTTACTCTGCTAAATGGGGGGCTTCGGCTTCTTTTCTTCCTTCAACAGAAGCTCTCGGAACTTCCTACTGGCTCTGGTGGGATTATGCCTTTTTACTCGTTCTCGGTGGTATTCCCTGGCATAGTTATTTCCAAAGAGTTCTTGCGGCTAAGACTGATAAGGCGGCGGTGAGTTTTTCTATTCTTGCTGGATTGATTTGCCTCGTTGCAGCAGTCCCGCCTATCATCATCGGTATGGTTGGTGGCGTTACCGATTGGACTTCCTTCGGTGGTCCACCAGAAAATTCTCTCAACATCATGCCTTATGTGATGAAATACTTAACCCCTACTTCTATCGCAACCATCGGATTAGCCGCAGTAGCCACTGCGGTTATGTCCTCCGTTGACTCTTCTATTCTTTCTGCCTCGTCTATGTCCGTTTGGAATATCTATCGACCCTTATTTGATCCTAACATCAAAGGTCATAAAATTAACCAACTTGTAAAAGTATTTGTATGGGTAAATGGAATTTTAGCCACACTGATCGCCTTAAAGGTACAAAGCATTTATACTCTTTGGATTCTATGCAGTGACTTCGTTTACTGCTTGTTATTCCCTGCACTTGTCACTGCCCTATTTGATAAAAAATCTAATTTCTATGGAGCACTTGCCGGGTTCATAGTTGCCTTTATCCTCCGGTTTGGTGGTGGTGAGCCTTCGCTCGGGATTCCTACCGTTTTACCCTACCCCATTTTAGATGCAACTTCTGAATTAGCTGCCAATGGCTCTAGAATCGCAGTCTTATTTCCTTTTAGAACCTTTGCAATGTTCTCCGGGTTAATCAGCATTATCCTTGTCTCTAGACTTACTCAAAAACTTTCTCCAGCAAAAGAATTAACTTTAGAAAATTCAGATGAACTACTACAAAGTTAAATTTCTATCTTAATTAACAAAATGCCAAATTTTGATTTAGAAAAAAAAGTTTCTAAAAATAAATCCCATTTTCTAGAAATTTTTCCGACTCTCTTTATGTTGGCACTTTTATCTTTGTCAGCTATGTATGTATATTTCTGGGGAGATACAGACAAAATTTTCTGGAGTGGATTCTTTGTTATCCTCGTTTTTTTTGGGATTACTTTTTTTACAGGAAGTTATATAGCACGTAAAAAAGGGGAGCATTTAGAAGGAAGGGATTTACTTTTAGGCGGAAGAAATATTCCACTTTGGGTTTCTGTTTTTACTATGGCAGCAACTTGGCTCGGTGGGGGTTACATCAACGGAAGTGCTGAAGCTACTTACAAAAGTGGACTTGTATGGTTGCAAGCTCCTTGGGGGTATGCGGCTAGTCTGGTGTTAGGTGGACTTTTCTTTGCCAAGATCATGCGTAAATTCAAATATAGAACGATGCTCGATCCTCTAGAACAACGATTTGGAAAAAAAATGACCGCAGTTTTATTTCTTCCTGCACTTGTAGGAGAATTATTTTGGACGGCTGCGATTCTCTCGGCACTTGGTTCTACTTTTGGAATTGTGATTGGGCTTGACTTTGAAGTATCCGTTATCCTCTCCGCGGCTGTGGCTATTGGCTATACTGCGCTAGGGGGATTATGGGCAGTTGCCTTAACGGACGTAATTCAACTCTCTCTACTTTTCCTTGGACTTGGAATTATTCTTCCTTTCATCATTGACTCCAGTGGTGGTATGGCTACTACTTGGGCGGCTTACTCTGCTAAATGGGGGGCTTCGGCTTCTTTTCTTCCTTCAACAGAAGCTCTCGGAACTTCCTACTGGCTCTGGTGGGATTATGCTTTTTTACTCGTCCTCGGTGGTATTCCTTGGCATAGTTATTTCCAAAGAGTTCTTGCGGCTAAGACGGATAAGGCGGCTGTGAGTTTTTCTATTCTTGCTGGATTGATTTGCCTCATTGCAGCAGTTCCTCCTATCATCATCGGTATGGTTGGTGGGGTTACTGATTGGACTTCATTCGGTGGTCCACCAGAAAATTCTCTCAATATCATGCCTTATGTAATGAAATACTTAACACCAACCACTATCGCAACTATCGGATTAGGCGCAGTAGCCACTGCGGTTATGTCCTCAGTCGACTCTTCTATTCTTTCTGCCTCTTGTATGTCTGTTTGGAATATCTATCGACCCTTATTTCATCCAACTGTTTCTAACGCTCATATCAACCGATTGATTAAAATTAGTATTATCATAAATGGATGTAGCGCCACACTGATTGCCTTACAAGTGCAAAGCATTTATACTCTTTGGATTCTATGCAGTGACTTCGTTTACTGCTTGTTATTCCCTGCACTTGTCACTGCCCTGTTTGATAAAAAGTCTAATTTCTATGGAGCGCTCGCTGGATTTTCTATTGCATTTCTACTTCGTTTTGGAGGTGGTGAACCTTCACTCGGGATACCGACCTTTTTACCTTACCCCATTTTAGATGCAACTTCTGAATTGGCTGCTGATGGCTCTAGAATCGCTGTTTTATTTCCTTTTAGAACCTTTGCTATGTTCTCTGGGTTAATTAGTATTATCCTTATCTCTAGACTTACCCAAAAAATTTCTCCAGCAAAAGAACTAATCATAACCAGTTGGGTAAACAAGGATTATTAGATTTTTACTAAAGTCTAATTGAATTCTGCATTAAAAAATTTTAAAACAATAAAATTTTAAATTTACACTTAAGTCATTCTAGAATCAATTTTGTGTATATACCCTTCGCCAAAAGTAATTACACAATTTGTAAAAAATAGGGTATTCCCAAACGCCAAAAATAGCGATAGCGAGGCTCTTTTAAAAAACGAAGGTGTAATTTCTTTTGGCGTTTGGGATAAGCTCTACTTTAAGCTAATGAGGAAGTATGAAGAGAATTACATTCACAATTTCATTCTATTTGGTCTCTTTTTTTTGTTGCCCTCTTATTTCTCAAGAAGTAGAGCCGGTGGTCAAGGATACAAATCCTGAACCAGTTCTCTCTAAAACGAAAGAAGAAAATCCGAACACTACCCCATCTACTAGCATTGCAGAAGAAAATTTTTTCAAATTAGAAGAAAAGATAGTCGTTACCGCTTCTAGAAGTAAAGAAAATATCAGGAAAGCCCCGGCAAGTGTTGTAGTTGTTTCGGAAGAGGATATAAAAAATCGCGGTTACACAAGCATAGATGAAATTTTATATGACCTGCCGGGATTTGATGTAATTTTTCCAGATGGCTCATTTTATATTACAGCTTATCAAAGAGGGTATCGTACACCTTACACAAACCGTACGCTAATAATGATTGACGGGAAAATCGACAATAGCCTCTACTTTCAAACTGCTGATATAAGTAGACAATATCCTATTAGTAATATCAAACGAGTAGAAGTTTTGTATGGACCCGCATCGGTTGTTTATGGACCTAACGCATTTCAAGGTGTGATCAATATTATAACTAAGAATCCGAAAGACAACAAAGAAGAAAATTCCCCTAGCGGCAAACTCATATTACAGTACGGAAGTTTTTCTACGATGGCAGCCGATGGAAGTGTTTCATTCAAGTCTGGAGATTTTAGTTTTTCGGCAACTGCTAAGGCATTAAATAGTAGAGGACCTGATTTATCCAACCGCGGAGGGTATTTGTCCAATTATTGGATTGGAAATACGGATGTATGGGGACCGATTTTACAACATGGAGACGCAGGAAAACGTTTTGGAAGTTACTCGGATCCCGCTCGGGATTATTCGGCTAACGTAACAGCAAGTATTGGAAATTTAAAAATGGGTATCATGCATTGGACTTTGCAAGAAGGTTACGGTACCTACTGGCCAGGGGATAGAGTGCAAAATGGTGCACTATGGAGTAAGGCATCAACAATGTATTACATTGAAAACGATGTGCAGCTAACAAAGACTATTCGGTCTTATTCTCTGATTTCCTACCGGGAAAATCCTCTCTATGGAAATTTCGCACAGGCTGTTGTGGATAATCGAGATAGCCGCTACTCGAATGTAAACTATACACGCTGGGTAACTCAAAATAGTAGTCAGCTCATGAATCAAAATCTCGAAATTAAAATTTCAAGCTCGCTAGAATTGCTTCTCGGTGTAAAATATGAAAGTAAACGACTGACTAAATTCTATGACAATCCAGGTTATACTCCTACAAGTTATAGCTCAGTCCCCATACCTGCCGGTTATAGGGGAAGCGTTCATAGCACAGAGTCATTTTATTTGCGCCCTCCTCCACCATCAGATAAAATGCCCGAAAATAATTTGATTGGAACAACGGATTACGGCGGTTTTGCTCAAGGAAAATTAGTAATCAATAAATTCATATTTAGTCCAGGAATTCGTTATGATGAAAATTCAATCTATGGACATTCTGTTAATCCTAGAATTTCTAATATTTATCTGTTAAATGATTCTACTACTTTGAAACTTTTATACGGAGAAGCTTTCAACGAACCACCTCAATACCAGTTATACGGAGGATTTGCAGGGCGGCAAACAAATATTAGCCTTAAACCAGAAAAAGTTAGATCTACAGAATTTATTTTTATGAAGGAAGGTAGGAATAGCTTGCAAGAAATTTCCATTTATTACCAGAGGTACGAAAATGTAATCAAGGAAGAAGCCGAAAATGCAGGACGAAGACGAATCTACGGGGGCGAATACAAATTAAACTTTCATATAAAAAACTTTTTAGATATCAATATCCCGATCAAATCCTATCTCAACTACACATTTACGGAAGCCTTGAGTCAAATCCATTACGACCGTAATTCTAAAAAATGGAGAACGGGAACAAGTATCGTGGGAGATAATGAAGTCTATTTACCCAAAACCACAGTTGACTTACTTCCAAGACAAGAAGAATATGTAACGTTAGGAGATATAGCTAGACATAAATTAAATCTAGGAACCAATATTCCTATCCTACACAATTTATTTATAGATTTACGAACTCAATATGTCGGAAAAAGAACTTTGTATTTATCAAATCCACTTCGGTGGGAAGGCAAAACTTTAGACCCTTACTATTTATTTCATCTTCATATCAACTGGGAATTTTTTAAAGGTATGAACCTCGCTCTTAAAGTAAATAATTTATTCAATGAAGGAATTACTCATCCTGGAGTTGATCTTGCGAACGCGGGTGACAACTATTATGCGCGATCTCAGGGTTTTCGTCCTTCTCTTCATTCGCAACCTGGTAGGTCATTTTTAGTGATGTTTACTTATACGTTTTAAGAATTAACAGATTACCACCGACTTGCACTGAGTTTTGTCGAATATGTGAACACATGCTAAGGCTATGGACAGCGTCAGACTAATTTTCCTTCTCGAGCCAAATCCAAATTTTTATAATATCGTTCTCTCTCACCGGGTAATGCCGATTTACCCATGAGTAAAATTCCCAAATCTAATTTCTGAGAATCTTCGTGTTTGGACATCCAACGAATTTCTCCTGTGACAGTAAAAGGCGCTTGCATTTTAAAATAAATATCAAAAACAAAACGATCGTGTTTTTGTAGGGTCTCAATGAGTAATGGATTGGTAACTCTCATCTTAAGTCCATGACGAGATGCTTCTAATATAGGAAATCGTTCCGTGGTTTTTACAATATTGGATTCTTTAATTCGACTAGCTATTTCTGTGCGAATCTTTTTATATTCCTCCAAAGTTTCTTTAGATAAAATTTTATCTTTACTTTGGATTTGGATATAACCTAACGAAATTACTTCTTCAAAATGATTTGTGTAGAGAATGGGTAGTATGATTTCCGATAGAACTTTTTCTTCTTTGTATTTTTTCATCATAATAGAAATTTCATCGTCTACTTCTTCTTTGTAATCGACCTGCTCTGGAGACGAAGAGTGATATGAATTTCGATTCTGCGTATCAGAAATCCAAAGGTACTTCTGTGATTTTTTTACCACATCAAAGCGCGAATGTAAATCAGATCGGAAAATATCTATACGAATTCGATCATTCGTTTTCTCGGATAAACGATTGTTATAGTCTTCAAAATTCACTCGCACAAGATTTGGAATGTTAAACATATTTGCTTCAATTAAAATTTTAGATGAAATAATATTCGTTGCGAATGCAATTCCTGTCTCCAGCGGTATACGCTCGTTTTCCCTATTTCTCTTTGCAATCTCTAATTTATTAACTCGAAGTAATACCAATGTCGGATCAACCTGACGAATAAAATCACAATCCAAGTGGATGTAATTGGCTAGGATTTTAAAAAGCTGAATATTGTTTGGGAAAAATACATCCGTCTCAGGAGGCAGGTATACAAGAATTTTATCACCTCCTTCTAGAATTTTTTTTAGAGTTACCTTCTGATCAAATGGATCCATTCGCAAATTCAATTCTTTATCCAATAAATATTTGGATAGGATATGATTTTTTTGTTCAAGAGAAGTCACGACGTCAATATCACGGGATTGTTTGTCAATGTATTGCATAGTTTTTTACCCTTTTAGGTCTCCAAAATTCAACATCTACATTAATATGGTAGACCTATACAAGAGAGGTCAATAATAAATTGACAATTTAGGAAATATTTTGACTATTTTTTATCTATCTCTACCTCAGGTAATTCTCTGTAAGGAGCAGTAAAAATTTCTGCCCCATTTGGTTTAGCTAATTTGCCACCTTCTCCAAAATTAACAGCAGTTTCTTTGTATTTGGAAATCGGTTTTTCTTTCGGAGTGCGAGTTGGTTTTTTCTCCGGAAATGTTTCCACATGTAAGGTAGATGTAGGAAAGGCAAAACTAATATCTAATTCTTTAGCAAGTCGAACAACCTCTAAAAATATTTTCTGTCTTCCTTCTAGATTTTTTGGAAAAGAATCCACATCAAGTCCAAACTGCATTAACACATTAAATGAAGAAGAATCAAAATCTCGGAAAGCAACATTCATTGTGTCCGGTACAACATTCGGACTTCTTTTGAGAATATTTTTAATTCCTTCTAGAAATGTTTCCATTTTTTCAGGTGATGTATCGTAGGTAACAGAGAGGCTAATTACGTTTCTCCTCCATCTCCTAACTCCCATATTTTCAATATTTGCATTAGCAACAACGGAATTGGGAATACTCACAAGGGAATCTTCCCATGTTCTAATTCGAGTAGAGCGAAATCCTATGTCCTCAACGATTCCCTCTTTCCCATCCAGAATAATATGATCTCCAATCTTAAACGGTCGATCCATAAATATCATAGCAGAGCCAAATAGATTAGCCGCAGTGTCCTTAGCGGCAAGCGCAATAGCAAGACCCCCAATACCAAGTCCAGCAATTAGTCCCATTACGTTAATCCCTAAATTTTGTAATGCAATCAAAACTCCGAGAGTAACGAAGAGTATTCGCAAGGACTTACTAAGTAAAGGAATTAGCTGGTCATCAATTGGATTTTTTTCACGAATCGAATTGTCTTTTAAAATAGCGACAACTAAATCTGATAATTTATAAACAAAATAAATAAAATTTAAACTAAATAAAATCTTCAAAGTAAAATTAAAAACTGTAAATGGTTTGCCCTCCATTCCTGATAAATACAAAAAGGAAAACCAATATAGAACACCAATAAAGTAAGCAGTGGGTCTTGCAAGAGTTGTAACCAATTTATCATCCCAATAAGTATCTGTCTTACGGGTAATTTTCATCAAAATATAGAAAACTAATTTCGCCAGGTATCTTAAAATCAGACTAACTATCAAAGAAACTAACAAACCCAACCACTGCCATATATGAAACACCCAAAACTTTTCCTTTGCCCATGCAGGAAAAATAGTTTCCATCCAAGGAAGGGAGTAAGCAGCACCGCCACCTGTTTTAGGTAAAAAAGGAAGATGTTTTGTTCTACGATAGTATTCTCCTGCATTTGTCACCGTATCAGCGGAAAATACATATTCGCCTTCACGGACCCCAGAGGTAATTCTTACGATACTAATTTCCGTATCTGGAATATTCCATTTTAAAAGCGGTGTTTCTCCCGCCTTTAAAATAACATTGCCCGGGATTTTAGTAAAATCGGCAACGTATACTCTATCAATTGCCTCTTTTAAAAAAATAGCAGCTTCATTTCCTTTTTCTTCCTTAATAAGCGGATTCACTTCTCGTAAATCTAAACAACGAACAGCAGTTTCTATAGAAAAAATTTTTTCTTCGTCATTCTTTTGAATTCCTTTTTTATATTCATTCATAGAATTTAAAAAAATTCGAACCGTATCTCTAGGAGATTCTAACTTTAAAGGTGTAAGCGGATTATCAGCGTTTATCTCAATGTTGAATAAAAGAAAATAAAAAATAATTAAAAAACTAAATGATTTTTGAAATTCTATAAATTTTATCATCTCAATATTATACAATCACAGAGGTTAAAAAGGATTTCCATTTATCAGACTTGTCGAAATATATGTTACTAGATTCGACAAAACTAAATAATTTTTTTAAAAAACCTTTCTAACTTGAATAAGCTCCTCTTGGTTAATCTAATTACTATTTCTCAATGCTAAAAATATCATGCAATCGTTTATCTATTACGGAAAATGAAAATAAAATAATTACAATCGAATAGGATAGTAGGTATTCCAATAGTTTAGTATGAAATAAAGAAAATCCAAATATTCCGCCA
>JAGOHK010000012.1 GCA_017996175.1 Leptospiraceae bacterium | reverse complement strand
CACTTTGTACAATTTCTTGTGGAGTAAGTCGAATTCCTGAATAGATTACATCGAATCCTGCATGTCTTGCGGCTATCGCAATCATTTCCGCTCCATTGGAGTGACCGTCAAGTCCTGGTTTGCCCACCACGATACGAGGGCGATTTCCGGTTACTTGTATGAATTTTTCTACTTTCGCACGAATGGAATTTACCAAATCACTTTCGATTTTTAGTTTTTGTCCTTCTACGCCTGTCGCTGGTTGGTAGGTTCCGAATACATTTCGAAGAGCATCCGCCCATTCTCCAGTGGTAATTCCTGCTTTTGCGCACTCAATCGAGGCTTGCATCATATTGACTTTGTTTTTTGCCGCTTCCGTCAATGCGTCTAATGCGCGTTTTGCTCTCTCTGGGTCACGTTTGGATTTTGTTTCGTTTAAGAAATTTAAAGTCAACTGGGCAGAAGCAGGGTCTACTTTGAATATACCGCCATCAGTGTCGGTCATGAGAGGAGACTTGATTCCATCAGTCCATTTGTTTTTTCCGACAATGGTGAGTTCGCCTGAATTGATTTTTGCCATACGCTCGGATTGAGATTTAACTAGTTGGGATTTCATGTAACCATTTTCGATTGCTTTGATTGCCCCGCCCATTTCTAGGATTTTGTTGATCTCAGTGTAAGCTTCTTCTTTTAAAGAATTTACTTTGCTTTCGATTACTTTCGAGCCATCAAAAAGGTCAGGGTATTCGAGTAGGTCAGTTTCATACGCCAAAACTTGTTGGAGTCTAAGTGACCATTGTTGGTCCCAAGGTCTTGGAAGAGAAAGTGCTTCGTTCCACGCGGGAAGTTGTAGCGCACGACAACGAGAATTTTTGGACAACGTTACGCCTAACGTTTCAATTAAAATTCTCCAAGCGTTGTTTTCGGGTTGTTCTTCTGTTAGTCCGAGAGAGTTTACTTGAACACCGTAACGGAAAATTCTGTACTTTGGATTTTTAACTTTGTAGCGGTTAGTTGTGATTTCTTCCCACATTTCCGAGAAGGCACGCATTTTACACATTTCCTCTACGAAACGAATTCCTGCGTTTACGAAAAACGAAATTCGACCGACACATTTTTCAAATTCTTCTTCACTAAAACAATTTCTTTCTTTGATTGCGTCAAGGATTGCCATTGCTGTCACTAATGCAAATGCCAATTCTTGGACAGGAGTTGCTCCTGCTTCTTGTAAATGGTAGGAACAAATATTGGATGGATTCCATTTTGGGACATTTCGTAGCGAATACTCATACATATCCACAATGATCCGAATCGAATGCTCTGGTGGGAAAATATAAGTTCCGCGGGCTAAGTATTCTTTGATTATGTCGTTTTGCGTTGTGCCTTCTAGTTTGTCTGTAGGAACTCCTAATTCGTCAGCTAGTGCGACATAAAGAGAAAGTAACCACATCGAAGTTCCATTGATGGTCATCGAAGTGTTCATTTCTCCGAGTGGAATTTGATCGAAAAGGATTTTAAAATCGTCTAGGGAATTGATAGGAACTCCCACTTTTCCGATTTCTGGTTTTGCAATCGGATGATCCGAGCTATAGCCGCACTGAGTTGGCAAATCAAACGCAATCGAAAGTCCAGTTTGTCCTTTAGAAAGATTCTTTCGGTAGAGTTCGTTGGAAGATCTGGCGTTTGTATGACCCGCGTAGGTTCTAAATATCCAAGGTTTGTCCTTGGTTGGGTTTCCATTTTGATCGTAGATTTTGTGAGTTTGTTTATTTTCCATAGTTTCCTTCATTCACAGCAATTTTTGATATTATAATTTCAGCCATATTTTTACATAGTCTTAGAAAAAATATGTTACTTTATAAAGAAAAAGAGCCTCCGGTAAATTATATGGGATTTTTTTTATCCCTGATTTTGCTTTCCATTTCTCTATTTTTATTTTATTCTTTTAAAGGTGAACCAAAAAATCAAGACTCATTTCTCCGTTTGGCAAATTTAAAATCACTTTCTGAGTCGGGGCACTTGCGAACTTTTTCGGAACCATTTTTGCCATTTTTGCTTTATACTTGGAAAAAAATTACTACTCTTAGTTATATCAATGCTTACCAGACCTTCATCTCTTTTTTACTAAGCCTATTTTTGCACTTGATTATGCTTTCCTTTCGAAAGTATGAATGGCGGCTCAATCATTATTTTATTGTTTATCTAATTGCATTTGCTCCTTTTTCTATCTATCTCCCGTTTGAATATTTGGAAGAGATGTTGTGCCTAACAGTGATTTTGCTCTTACAAGTAGATTTTAAAATGGAGAATCCGGGCGACTTAGTGAAGTTAGTAATATTAACATTTTTCGCCTTTGTTTCTCATTTGATGATGTTTATATTCGCTTATACAATTTTTGTAATTTTAAACTCTATGTTTTTTATGAACAGACAAAAGGCAAAGCCAACTGTATTTTATAAAAGAAAGAATGTAGCAGGGCAGTTACTTCTAATTTACCTCGTTACGCTAGTTGTATTTTTGATAATTTCAATAGGGTTTAAATTTTTCGGACCTGAATCCTTTCGATTTCTTTTGAATAGTGTCTGGAATATGTTGTATCGTTTCTTTCCTATACTTGTGGTATTAAAAATTTTGGAATATCTACTCAGAAAGGAAAAAGAATTGAATACGCTCGGGACAACTGCGATTGTAATTTTACTCATTGTTGTTTCTGGTTACTTTATGTATAACGCAAAGAATGATGATATAGATTATTTAGAGAAACAAAAAAATGAATTAGTTTCTCTAAAGACCAGAGGGAAAATTCGAGCCAATCAGGCTATTTATGGTTATCCGCTAATCAGTGACTATATGTATTATTATACAGGAGAAACAGTTCTTACTTTAGAAGTTTCTAAGATGAAAAAGGATGATTTTTTGATTATGCGGGGAATGGTTCTTTCGGATAAACAAATTTTAGAAAGAAGCATGAAAGCAAGTCAGCCTTTGTTTTATCCGCTGGATAAAGATACTGTTTTAATATCGAAAGAATTGATTGATTACATTATGTTAAATAAAGCAGACTCAGAGACTAAGGTTAAACTTTTTGAGACTCTTTCTAAATTTCCTTCTGTCACTCCATATTCTAGAATGAATCGTACGTTTACCAATTTATTTGGATTATGAATTTCGAGAAGGAATACTGGTCAGAAATCTACTCTGGTCGTTTAATTGATGGAACTTTTAATGCAGTAAAACACGCTGATTATATCAAAAGTATTTTTGCACTTTCGGAATTTCCAATTCGTAAAATTATAGATATTGGATTTGGTAAAGCCAAGTTATTAGAGCAAGTGGCTAAGAAGATGAATCCTGAACTAATCATAGCAGTGGATACTTCTAGTTTGATGGTAGAGACTCTGAAAAAAAAACCTTGGATTGGAAAGTATAATATTGCTATAGTCCATTCTAAATTTGAAGAGTTTAATACTGATTATCTGGAGAGATTTCCCCTAGACCTAGCAATTTCTAATTCCGTATTTCAATACATTGAAGCTGTAGATAGCAGTTTAAAAAAGCTCGCATCCATTGCTAGGTTTTGTTATTTTAGTGTTCCGACTAAGAATGATTACCTGCGTATGGAAAATGAACTTGGTTTTAAAGATAAATACGCAATGCAAAGGACAAAGGAATTTTATATAAAACTTTTAGAAAAATATTTTACAAGAGTGTCGTATAACGTTCTAGAAAGTAAATTAGTAAAAGAACATAGTTATTTCTCGGCAGAATTATTCAGGGTATAGAATACTAAAACTGAAATTTCTAATATTTTGGTTTGAATTTCTACTTTTCTTTGAGTAGTATAATGAGATTATTGTATTTGTAAGGTCTAAAATAATGATTATGAGCGAAGATTTTTTATCTAATAAATCAAATTCACAAAATCCATTGGTGGGAAAGTTTTTTCCGAGGTCACTCTTCGTTGTTTTATTTTTATCGGCTAGTTTAACTCTTTCTGCCTTCGATGTTGACCCCGTTGGGAAGAGTGTAAAAGAAGGGGTAGAACGATATAAGTCGCAAGACTTTCAAGGCTCTTTGGAAAGTTTTAATCAGGCAGAATCGCAAGCGAAAGAAGACGATAGACTTTCTTATAATAAAGGGACTAGTTATTATAAACTAAACGATTACAAACTTGCGCTAAAGTATTTTGAGAAGTCAGCCCTTTCCAATGACAAAGATTTAAAATTACGCTCTCTTTACAATAAAGGTAACACATACGCCAAGTTAGGCGACAAAAAAAATGCAATCAAATCCTATATGGATGCACTCAATACAGATCCAGAATTTTTACCCGCTAGAAAAAATCTAGAGTTACTGACAAAAAAAGAAGATCCCGATAAAAAAGACCAAAAGCAAGACCAAGATAAAAAGGACGAATCCGAGAAAGACGATAAAAAAGAGAAAGAACAGGACAAAAAGAATTCTACTGCAAAAAACAAAAAAGATAAATCAGGTAACGAAAAGAAGGAAGAAAAAGAGGAAACTCAAAATAAACCATCCGAGTCTAATAAACAAATTACGAAAGAAGAAGCAGAACGAATTTTGGAATCTGCGAAGCAAAGCAAAATTAACCGCAAAAAAATGACCCAGAGGCAACCGGAGAGAAATGAAGTTTTTTGGTAATCCATGCAAGTGCCGGCGGCTTATCGGGCTTTGCCCAAACCCTATTCTTATTATACTACTATGGCTCTCACTTGTTCCGCTACTAGCTGATCCACCGAAAGTTTATCTAAATAAAAATACAGTTTTAAAAGGGGAACCTTTAGAGTTACGTATTGAAATTGCTGGATCTGATCCAGAGGTTTCGATTTCTAAAAATATTTTTTCGGAAAATGGGGTTACTGCTGAGTATCTCGGAGTAGAGAGTAATACAACAATTGTCAATATGAAAGTAACTCAAAAGAAAATTATCAAATTCAGAATTTTAAGTTCTAAGTCTGGTAGTTTAACGACACCAAAAATTATTTTTTCTGTAGACCAACAGCCATATACCGCAGATGCGATTGCGTTTACAGTCAAACCAGAAAAGTTTGTACCTAGACCAAGACAGGTTGATCCTTTGTTTGACCAATTTTTTTCGGGGAATTTTCCTGGGTTCCAAGAAAAATCTTATGTGAATCCGGACGAGGATGATATCAAGATTAGCTTCTATACAAGTCGCCCAAGAGTTTATGTCGGAGAGACAGTTATTGCTAGTTTTAGTTTGTATTATCGTTATTTAGAAAAGCCCAACTTCGAACGTCATGAGCAAGAGCCTCTTGAATTTCCTTTTTTCACTTCGGAAATATTGCCGAATGTAAATGTTTCATTTCCTCCCCGTGCGACACTAAATGGACAGGAATACCAAATTGCACCTTATAATCGAGAGGTATATGCTCTTACTCCGCTCAGGAAAGGCAAATACTCCTTAGGCGCAGCCAAGTTTAGCGTTGAGGGAAATCCACTTTCTTACTTCTCTCCTATTCTAAAAGAGTCTCTGAAAAAAACAGTGGAAGTTTTAGACTTGCCTTCTCCAAAGCCAAAAGATTTTTCTGGTGAAGTAGGGGATTATAAGATGAAACTTTCGATTGATACGAAAAATGTAACAGTAGGAAGCCCTGTATTTTTTTCGGTTCAAATTTCTGGAGAAGGAACGGGAGTTTTATTTAAAGACCCATTGCAAAGTTTTTGTAAGGATAATAGCTGTAAGGCGGATATTACTTTTGTCGACGAATCAAAAACAAAAAAGTTTGCCAAATTAAAAAACGGGGAATATGGCTTTGAGTCGGAAAGCATTTTTAAATACAGTCTTTACCCAAAAGAAAAAGGTAAACTCAGCTTGGGAGAAATTTCAGTCGTATTTTTTAATCCGGATACCGCTCAATATGAAACAAGCTCTGTTTCTTTTCCCGAAATAGATGCGAAGGAAGCTCCTCTATTTTCCCCAAAATCCATTCCAACTTTGCCAAGTCTAAATTACAAACTCTGGATTTTTTATTTTGTCGTTTCAGGATTTATAGGTTTTGTGTTCTACTTGCTTCGTATAGAAATTTTGAATTATGCAAAAACTTTAATCGCTAGAATCCCACTGCAAACAGGCGGAATTCATCCTGATATTACAAAGCTAGATAAAGCAATCGGAAACAAAAAAGGTGCTTTACTAAAAGTCTTTTTGCAGGGAAAAGGTCTAAATAGGACAAAAGTAGAAGAACTTGTCCGGTTAAAGTCAAATTCTGGTAATCTGAAACTTGCTGAAATTTATCAAAGGTCAGATTCTCATCAGAAAGAAATCATTTTAAATTTAATAAAAGAGATAATAAAGGAGAATAAATTAATATGAGTGAGTCAGGTAAAATATCAGTTCAAACGGAGAATATTTTTCCCATTATAAAAAAGTGGCTTTATTCTGAGAAAGATATTTTCCTCAGAGAGCTAGTTTCCAATGCGACAGACGCAATATCTAAACTAAAAAAAATTGCGTTAACAGAAGAGTTTGAAGGTGGCACTGATTATAAAATCGCAGTAACCTTTGACAAAGAAGCCCGCACACTTTCCATTGAAGACAACGGAATTGGAATGAGTGGAGAGGAAATTAAAAAATACATCAACCAAATTGCATTCAGTGGTGCAGAAGAGTTTGCGAAGAAGTATGAGTCTGCGGATAACAAAGCAGGTATCATCGGTCACTTCGGACTTGGTTTTTATTCCTCGTTTATGGTGTCTACTAAAGTTGTAATCGAATCCAAGTCTTACAAAAGCGGCGAACAGGCTGTTAAATGGGAAAGTGAATCAGGAACAGACTTCCAACTTTCTACAATTGACAGAGCGGAGCGGGGAACAAAGATTACCCTCCACTTAGACGCGGATTCAGGTGAATACTTGGACAAATGGAAACTCAAAGAATTAATCAAAAAGTATTGTGATTTCCTCCAAGTTCCTATTACAGTTGAAGCAGAAGACGCTAATAAAAGAAAAGCTCTATGGTCAGAGTCTCCTTCTTCTTTAAAAAAAGAAGACTACGTAGAATTCTACAACTACCTATTTCCGTTTTCTGGTGAGCCGCACTTTTGGGTTCATTTGAACGTTGATTATCCGTTTCGTTTACAAGGGATTTTGTATTTCCCAAAACTCAAACACGAACTAGACGTTTCTAAAAATGGAATCAAACTTTATTGTAACCACGTTTTTGTAAGTGATGAGGCTAACGAACTTGTTCCGCAATTCCTAACAGTCTTAAAAGGAACCATTGATATTCCAGACCTGCCGCTTAACGTATCCAGATCGTATTTACAAACAGATCCTTTGGTGAAAAAAATATCCGCTCATATCATCAAAAAAATTGCAGACCGACTAACTGAGGATTTCCGCAAAGACAGAGCGAATTTTGAATCGAACTGGGATGAAATTGCACTTTTTGTGAAGTATGGAATTATCAGTGATGAAAAATTCTATGACGCGGCGAAGTCTTGCGTGCTCTTCAAGTCGTCTAATGGCAATTACACCACACTCGAAGAATATCTGGAACGTAACAAAGAAAAAAATGAGAAAAAGGTGTATTATGCGCCGGAAGTAGAAGCATCTTCTTCTATTATGGAACTTTTTAAGTCTAGCGGACTCGAAGCAGTTCTTGTGGATACTCGTATTGATTCTCACTTCATACAATATATGGAAGGAAAAAATCCAGAAGTTCGTTTCCAACGTGTGGACGCAGAAATCACAGACCAGTTGATTGATAAATCTACCACGAGTGAAATCGTAGACGAAAACAACAAAACTGAATCTGACCGACTCCAAGAATTTTTCAAAGATGCAATTGGAAGAGAAGGACTTGAAATCAAAGTAGAATCTCTCAAGTCGGGTGACGTTCCTGCTGTTGTGATTTTGCCTGAGCATATGCGTAGAATTTCCGAAATGAACCTTGGAATGAACCACGACAAAGGTGCGCTTCTCAAGATGCATACACTTCTGATTAACTCTAGCTCTAAGCTTGTGAAAAATGCATTTCGTTTGAGCGAAGGGGTTAATACGGATAAGGCGAAACTAATCGCACAACATGTTTATGACTTAGCGTTAATTTCTTCTAAAGTAATGAACGAAGCGGACATGGGAAATTTCCTCAAACGATCTAGTCAGATTTTGGAAGATTTGACAAACTAAAGAATTTGGATATGTCATTCCCAAAATTTTTTGTTGGGAATCTCTCACCAAGATTGTTCTTGAGACCCCCGACAGAAAATTTCGGGGGTGACAATTGTGATTCCTGTAAATCTAAATCGCCTGCGAAAACACTCTAGTCTCAGGCGATTTAGTTCTGAGTCGCAAATCAAGTCCCATACAAATATTTCGTAAAAAAGGTTTGCCTGCTTCTTGTATCGCCAACACTTTGTTATCCCACGAGATCAGTCCGTCTTCTTCCATGGTGCGTAAATATTCTTTTGTGCTAGAAATTAATTTTTCAGGAAGTTCGACTTTCCACTGAGTTGCTAATTGCAAAATCAATTTTCGTTGTTCTAAATCTTCTTCGGTAAGTTTGTGACCTCGAAGAGTAGGGAATTCTCCTGCGTCTAAACGTCTTTGGTATTTTTTTAGAATTTTTTCGTTTTGGTGAAAACATGCCCAACTGTCGGAAATAGCAGAAACTCCAAGACCCAGTTGGATGTCTGTTTTGTATTCCGTGTAACCCATAAAATTTCTGTGCAGAGTTCCTGATTGGTAGGCTGTCCAGAGATTGTCTGTGGCTAATGCAAAATGATCCATTCCGATTTCTTTGTAACCAGCATTTTCAAATTTTACGCGGGACTCTTCGTATAACGCACGTTTGTCGCTACCTTTGGGTAAATCATCTTCGGTAAAAAGTCTTTGCGAAGCTTTAATCCAAGGGACGTGAGCGTAACTGTAAAATGCAATTCGGTCTGGTTTTAAAGTGAGCGTCTGACTGATAGTATCCGCCATGGACTCACTGGTTTGTTTGGGTAGACCATAAATCAAATCAAAGTTTACTGAGTTGTAACCTAGTTCGCGGGCTGTGTTTGTGATAAATTCTGTTTTGTCAAAAGGTTGGATACGATTGATTAACCTCTGCACTTCTGGGTTAAAGTCTTGGACTCCGAGGCTAATACGATTAAACCCCAAGCCTCTTAATGTTTCCAATTGTTCTTTACGAGTGCGTCTTGGGTCTACTTCAATCGCAAAACTTGGATCTTTCATTATATTCATTTTAGAAAGAATAGGACTTAACATTGCTTTTAGATTTTCACTGGAAAGATAAGTTGGACTTCCTCCGCCTAAGTGAAGTTCTTTCAGAGGACGTTTTGCAAGCTCTGGAACTCGGTCTAGATACATTTGAAATTCTTTTAGAATATTGGCGACATACGGCTCTTCTACGGAATGATTTTTTGTGATAGAAGTATTACACCCACAAAATGTACAAAGTGTTTCACAAAAGGGAAGATGCAGATAAAGAGAAATAGCCGCTGACTCAGGCTCTAAAGATTTACGAATTGCATCTAGCCATTCCTCTGTGGTTGGATTTTCTGACCAATAAGGAACTGTCGGATAACTTGTATAACGCGGTGCGGGTATGTCGTATTTGGCGATTAACTTGGAACGATCCATTAGGCAAACTCCTGTCTGATAGTTTCTACGAATAATTTCACATTAGCCTCTGGTGTTTTGGGAAGTACTCCATGACCAAGCCCTGAAACCCAACCAATTCTTTCTTTGGGCGATAAAGATTTTAATTCTGTGATGTAGGACTTTAAAACTTTTTTAAATTCGGATGTCTCTAAGAATAAAAGAGATTGATCAAAATTGCCTTGGGTAAATCCGAAAGTATTTTGCGGGATGAGGTTAACTAGGGGTAGCCTATGATCGAATCCAAGTCCGGCTAGGTCTGTAATTTCGAGGACAGATTTTACTGCAGTATCGGTTGTGTTTTTGGAGTAATAGCCGATTTTTTTAGGAAAACGTTTGGCAAATGTTTTTATGTATGGAATTACAATCTCTTGGAACATGGCATTAGATAATTCACCAGCCGCAGTGTCAAAGATCATCACTACCTCAGCCCCAGCGTCTAATTGCAATTGGATGTTTCTAATTAAAATTTCTTCCATAAGAGGGAAAAATTTCTTTCTAGTTTCGGTAAGAATTTTTGCTTGCGTGAGGCTACCATCGTGTTTGCCTATGACTGCATAAGTGAATAACGTCCATATACCTCCGACAAATCCGATGAGAGATTTAGATTGCGGAATAAGTGCGCGAGTTTGTCTAACACATTCTCTTTGGAATTCTAAAAGTTCCATCGTGTCTTCAACAGATCGGAGTTTATCAAAGTTAGTCGCAGTTAAATGCCAGTCGAGCCTCGGACCTTGGTCGGTGTATTGCAAACCCATTCCCAAACCTTCGAGAGGAAAAAGTAAATCGGAAAATAAAATAGCTAGATCAAAGTCAAAATCTTGAACAGGACCAAGAGCAACTTCGGCGGCAACTTCTGGAATTTTACAAAGTTCCATGAAGCTATATTTGGAACGCAGATTTTGGTAGTGGGAGTGGTATCTGCCTGCTTGTCTCATAAACCAAATCGGTGGAATATTTTGTTCTTTGCGGTTGATTGCATTTGTAAAACGTTCATTTGCCATTTATTCTTCGTCTCCAGTCCATCTATAGCCTACACTACGAATGGATTTGATTGCTTTTAGTCCATGTTTTCCAAGGGATTGTCTAAGTCGAACAATTGAATTATCAATGGTTCGGTTGGTTGGAAAATTTTCTTCGCCCCAAAGTTTATCTAAAATTTCATCACGGCTAACAACCCTATGTTTTTCGTTGATGAGCATTTGTAAAAGTCCAGAGTCCCTTGCAGAAAGAGAAATGGTTTCGCCTTCCGGTGGAAAAATCTGGTAACTTTCAAAGTCTATGATGTATCCATGAAATAAAAATTTATTTTGCAGGGAATCTCTTACGTGCCTATGAGCGTCTAATACGTGTTTGACTCTGAGGAGTAATTCTTTTAAGTGAAAAGGTTTTGGGATAAATTCTTCTGCTCCAAGTTCAAATCCTTTCAGTCTTTCCGGTGCCCCAGCTAGGGCAGTTAAAAATAGGAACGGAATATTGGCATTTTTCTCAAAAAGTTCTTTTGCCAAATCAAATCCAGAACCATCGGGAAGTCCAACATCTAGAATGATTAAGTTGGGAGTAGAGGCTTTCAATTCAGATCTAGCTTTGGAAAGTGTATTTACCCAGCAGATGCTGTAACCTTCTTTGGTGAGTCTTTCTTTTAGAGTAGTGGCAAGAGATGTGTCATCTTCGACAAGAAGTAGTTTAGGTGTTTTCAAGTTTCATTCCTGACAGGTAATTCAATAGTAACCTCAAATCCAGAATTAGAATTGTGAAAGTGAACATGTCCGTTCATTTTGGAAATTAGATTTTTTACCAAGTAAAGTCCGATTCCACTTCCACTGTATGTGCTGTGACGAAAAAACAATTTTCCTAGTTCGCGAGTATTTCCTTGGAATCCTAGTCCGTTGTCGGTTACTGTGAGTTTGGCGTTGGAGTTGATTTTTTCTAATTTGAATAGTACGCGAGATGCTTTTCCGTGGTTACTTGCATTTTCAATTAAGTTTTTAATCACACTTTCAAACGCTCGAATGTCAATTGCTACAAAAGAATTTTCTATCGTATGAACTTGCGTGAACGGATAATACGAAGTAATCTGATGGAGAATTTCCGATAGATTCACTTTTTCCAGAAAAAGAATTTCTTTTCGAGTCAATGCCGCAAGATACAAAGCCTTATCCATTTGCAGTTCAAGCCTTTTGGAATCATCAATCAAACGACCGAGGAGGGCTTTTGTTTTTTTGTTTTTAATATCTTCTTCAAGACTTTCAGCTTGGAGTCTGAGTGAGGCTAACGGTGTTTTCATCTCATGCGTGAGAGTTGCAAAAAAATCCTTTAGCATTTGTGTTCTTTCCAAATCTTTTTGTGAGAGAAAAATGAGAGTAGACCCACCGGCAATTAGCAGAAACATCAAAAATCCACCTTCCATTTTGATCATTCTACTTTGCCTTTCGAGTGTCGCTAGACTTTCTTCTCTTGCGCCCAGATAGGACTTCAACTCCGCCACTTGGTTTGCTTGTTGCAATCCCATAACCGCCCACCAAAGCCCAAGCGAAATAGAAAGGGCAAGCCAAAGAAACCCTAATAAGAGCCTACTACGCGATTGCTTCATCGGTGACTCCTGAAGAAACTGAATACCACCGATGGACACGGATAAGGAACGATGAACACCGATAACTGATATTTTATTTTCTGTCCAATGCGAAAGCTGGTTAAAGTATTACGCTTTGATTTTAATTTTCCGTCAGAGTAATCAGGATAGAATAGACGAAGCGCGTTTTCCCCAGTGAAAAGCTTGCAAATCTCCCATCGGTGTCCATCGGTGTCCATCGGTGGTAATCTTTTGAAATCTTCCATCAGTATTCAATTACCCAATTGAGTATTTCCGAATTATGAAATATCCCATGTTGATCGGCTAATCCTTCTTTACCGCGAACAGCAATTTCCGCAAATCCGTTTGCGATGTGCGAAATAGCAGTTTCTTTGTGAAAGGAAATTGCTTCTGTAATCAGTTCACTTAAAGCATAGAGATTGTAAATAGAATCACAAATAGAAATTCGATTTGTCTCTAAGTAAAGCTCATCGTTGGAATTAAAAATCGTTTCAAGTCTTGCTCTTAGAATTTTAAAACTTTCACTTGCATAAGTCAGGAAAGGATATTTTTCAACACCGGTAATGTTCTTTTCTAACTCCGCATAAAAGGCAGTTTGCGCTTTGGGTCTTGCGTAAGCTTTCATTACGTGCTCGGAAATGACTTGGTGTGTGCCTTCCCATGTTTCGTTGATTATAGAATCATTATGTAAACGTGGTAAACAAGAGAAGTCGCCTAATATACCGTTGCCGCCATGCAGTAAAATTGCTTGTTTAGAAATCCATGTTGCGTGGGTAGAAGTAATGTATTTCATTAGCGGGTTTAGAATTTGTAAAAGAGGATTTTCTCCATCGAGTAGGCTTACATTCTTGAAAACAACAAGGCTACAAGCTGATTGTAAAATTTTCATTTCGGCGAGTTGCTTTTGGATGGAAGGAAATTCGATTACCTTTTTCCCGTAAGCTTCTCTGGATTGGACATATTCATGTGCCTCCATAAAAGCGCGTCTTCCAATTCCGAGTGCGGCTAAAGACAAATGGATGCGAGAAGTTTTGATAATGTATTTGATTAGGTTTGCAAGTCCGTGGGAAACTCTACCTAACTCTTCAGCTTCTAAATCTTGGTAGACTGTTTCGACTGTGATTTTACCACGCGAGCCGATGATGTCTTTTTTGCGGAGGATATAACAGCCATTTAACTCTCCGTTGTCTTTGAGTCTTGGAACGAGAAACATTCCAATCGTGTTCGTGCCTTCTATTTTGGCAGTTGTCACCCAGAGATCACCCGGATTCGAACAAAACCATTTTTCGCCGTTTAATATCCATTTGCCGTTCGGAAGTTTTTTTGCGATAGTGCGATTTGCTCCCACGTTGGAACCACCAACACGTTCGGTTACATACTGCCCTGCCATAAAATGCGAAAGACTGTGTTCACCTGCAACGAGCGGAAGAAATTTATGTTTTTGTTCTTCTGTTCCGATTGCTTTTAGTCCGAGTATAATTCCATCTGTCATCGCAAGAGGGCAGGTGACTCCGCCTTCGCCGTTTTGGTTTGCGAGGTAAGCCAGTGTTAGCTTGTGTAAAGTTGTAAATGGATGTTTCCAATCTCTATGAAAGTCCAGATTTACAATTCCGTAATCGTAAGAAATTTTTCTAGATTGAAGTTGTTCTTCGCTGTAAACTACTTTGTCAATTCGATTTCCTGTTCTGTCATAGTGAACTACTTCTCCATACTTTCCTTCTTTGTGACAGGCTTCTGTTAATTTATTTAAAACTCCACCGACTAACTCTCCGTAGCCTCTGATATGTTTTAACATAGCTTCTTTGTGGGACTTCTCATAGTCATTTGCGTATTTGTCTAGAATATGGTGCAGAAGTCTATCTTCATCAAAAAAATTTTTACCATTTACACCATGGTAGTTGCTAATATCAAAAGGTTCAAGACCTGGATTTTGTTTGGAGAAAAATACTGATTCATTCATAGATTTATGTTTTGATGTAAAACTGGAATTGCAAGCTTTTTTCAATCCAAGTATGCCTTGCTTTTGTCTTATAAGCTCACTTTACGCAAAAAAGGAAAATTACGAATATGATTTTAATCAAGCTTTCATGAGATTAGAATCATATACATCTTTTTGGTATTTACTTTCAGTTTGAAATTGATTTCTTTGCACATCAGATTTTTTTAGCATTAGGTTACAGAATGAGTGAAGAAAAACAAGAATTGAATCGCGCCTTACAATCCCGACATTTACAATTAATTGCACTCGGCGGAATTATTGGGAGTGGGTATTTTTTAGGAACAGGTTACGTAATTGAGAAAGCGGGACCGGGCGCTTTCCTTGCATACTTACTTGGGGGATTAATTGTATTATGCGTTATGTATTGTTTGGGAGAATTGGCTGTTGCCGTTCCTGTTTCTAGTTCTTTTGTGAGGTATGCTAACGATTATATCTCTCCAGCTTGGGCTTGTGGAGTAGGATGGTCTTACTGGGTGACATGGGTTAGTTATGTTCCATCTGAAATGATTGCAGCGGGGATAATCATGAATAACTTCTTTCCAACAATCAGTCCAGTTTGGTGGGCAGTATTTTTCGGAGTGTTAGTTACTATTAAATTTTCGTCGCCGATTAGAAAAAGAAAACTTTGATTTGGGACAATTGAAATTTAAAACTCCGTTTTTCCCTTATCTCACTCATTTTGCAATTTGGATTCAAGTATTATGTTTGGGAATTATGTGGTTTAACGAAGAATTACGAATTGCGTTTTATATTGGTTTGCCGCTGTTGGTTATTCCGATTGTGTGGTTTTATTTTAGAGAACGACAGATTGCCACGGTTAGACAAAACTTACCGCCGGCGCAGAGTCATGGAGGATTAGAGTAAAATGAAAAAACAAACCTTATCACAATGCCTTTCGCAAGGGGCAGGGGGAATTTTACAACTCTTAATTTTCCTAATTCTTATTTCCCTTAGTTGCAATAAAGTCTCTCAAGGAAAAATAACGGATACTAAGGATTTGTTCCTGCCAACAGAATCTCAAATTTCACAAGTCCTGCGCTCCAAAGAGGATTACAGGGTGTTAGACGATTTTGCAAAATCAAAAGGATTCAAAAATGCGAAAGAATACCATGAGAAGTTAATACGAGAAATAGAAGACGAAGAACTCCAAGCCTATTACAACAAATACAAACCTTCTGGGTTAGAAAATTTAGGAGTAGAAGCTTTAGCAAATGAACGAAATAAAATTTCAAATCGAATTGCTTGGTACAAAATCGTACAGGAAGTAAATCTAAAAATTGAACTCAAAACTTTAGATATGACAAAAGTAGATTGGGGTAAAATTCCATTAGACGATGAACCAAACCTTGGAAATCAATTTGCAAAAGTTACTGTAATCGAATTTTCTGATTTCGAATGCCATTTCTGCGCCAAATCCCAATCTGCCTCTAAAGCGATTAGAGAAAAATACGGCAAAAAAATCTTCTGGGTATTTAAAGATTTTCCCCTGCAAGAAATTCATGAAGATGCCTTCCAAGCGCATATTTCTGCAAACTGTGTAAAACAAATTGCACCTGAAAAATACTGGTCGCATTTTCAAACTCTCTTCGAAAATTATCGAAGTCTCGAAAAAAAAAATCTTTCGTCATACATAAAAGAAAGCGGGGTAGATTTAAGAAAATGGGAAACCTGTATGGAGAATCTTGAACTTCAAAAGAAAATTATTTCTGAAATCAAGGAAGACATTAAAGAAGGACGCAAGTTGGGAATCAAAGGCACACCCAGTTTTATCATCAATGGAAATTTAGTCGTTGGTGCTAGAGGTTACGAGTTCTTTGACGCTGTTATTGAGAAGGAGATGAAGAATACCACCGATGCACACCGATAAACACCGACGGGTTTTTACATAGGATATGGTTTATGATTTTCGGTTTGAGTTACGACGAAATTTTACAATACAATGAGAAAGGTAATATCTTTTCAAAATCTCAAATAATTAATTATCCTATCGGTGTCCACACGTTCGACTAGGCTCAGTGCAAGTCGGTGGTATTCTTTTTTTAAATAAATTTCTTTACAATTTGAGATTGGATTTCTAATTTAATAATACTTATGCAACAAGTTCTATCTCGCTCTATAATTCTAGTTATTATTCTAAATCTCTCCTGTATTGCTGTTTGGGAAGAGATGAACCGACTCAGTCTAAAGGAAATTAAACGAAAGGGAAAGTTAAAAGTAATTACTTCGTATAATGCGAACAGTTATTTCATTTATAAAGACCAACCAATTGGTTATGAATACGAATTATTGAAATTACTTACGAAGGATTTGGGTGTTGAGTTAGACATCGAGGCATCGAATGATCTGGCTAATTTGGATTATAAACTCAATAGTGGGGAAGGGGATTTACTAGCGGCTAATACCATTGTGACACGAGAAAAAGGACGACAACTTAAATTCACCGAGCACCTGATGACAACAACTCAGGTTTTGATTCAGAGAAAAAAAGGATTTGTCGTTCGAAAGAAAATGACTGAATACATTGATAACACAGTGGACTTGATTGGAAAAACCGTTCATGTTCGGGCTAATTCCGATTATCATATACGTCTGAAAAAACTCCAAGAAGAACTAGGTGGGACGATAAATATAAAAACGATTGCGGATAACGTTACAACGGACGAACTCATTGAACAAGTGTATAGCGGCGAAATAGATTATACCGTTGCGGACGAACAGACCGCTCTTATCAATAATGCGTATTACAGTGAACTCGACATTAGCCTCCCGATTAGTTTCCCACAAAAGATTGCTTGGGTCGTTAGGCGAAACTCTCCCGAGTTATTGGAGTATGTAAATAATTGGATCGAAAAAAATCAATCTACGATAACCGAAATACAAGACAAATACTATCGTAAATCTAGATCTCACATGCATGAATTAAAGTTGGATTCTAAGCCTAAAAATAAATCGAATATTTCGGCGTTTGATGCGATTATAAAAGAGCAAGCGGCTGTTATTGGTTGGGATTGGAGATTTTTAGCTGCTCTCATTCACCAAGAGTCTAGGTTTAATCCCAACGCAAAATCTTGGATGGGTGCAAGTGGACTCATGCAGCTAATGCCCTCAACCGCTCAAAGCCTTGGAGTGAGTTTAGGGGAAATTACTAATCCACGAAAAAATATTACTGCCGGAGTAAAACATTTAAAATACTTAGATGGGATTTGGAAAAAAACAATTCCAGATGATGAAGAGCGTGTGAAATTTGTTCTTGCCTCTTACAACGCAGGGCAGGGGCATGTAATGGATGCAATGACTCTTGCTAGAGCAAGAAATAAAAGTCCAGTAAAATGGGATAAAAACGTCGCAGAGGCTATACTGCTATTATCCGACCCTGCATACTACAATGGGTATGGAGTTAAGTATGGATATTGTCGTGGACTTGAACCTTATAAGTATGTGCAAGTTATTATCGCAAAATACAATGAGTATCGGGAGAACGTTAAGAAATAGAAAAATTTCTTTGGATTCCCCTTGACATGAAGTTTATATTCAGTAGCAATGGGCTTAGCCCTTAGCATTTTAGGAGAAATTATTTATGAATCAATACATGGTAGACATAGCTTTGCCGGAGTTTATTTCGGAAGAATTTATGTCCTTGGTTCCAGAACAACGAAGTCAAGTGAATCGACTCATGGGTCGAGGAATTTTGAATAGTTACTCTTTGTCTTCCGATAGAAGTCGAATTTGGGCAGTGATCAATGCACAGACTCAAAAGGAAGTCGAGTATACTCTTCATTCTTTTCCACTTGCGAGATTTATGAATTATCAAATTCATGAATTAGCGTTTAATAATAATATATCGCAAATTCTTCCAAGATTTTCCTTGAATTAATAATTCTACAAAACATATAAATTTATAAAAGGTTTAAAATTTCATGAAATACACAGTAACGCATAAGTTTAATTATTCTCTATTTGATTTGCTTCGTGCCCGCGAAGACCGATATAAGTATTTGGATAAATTTCCAGATCTTAAAAATGTAACTCTACTCGAAGAAAAAAAGGAAGGCAACTTGATTTTTCAAAAAAGAAAAGTCAGCCTTGCCTCCTCTCTTCCACCGGTATTAGTCCCACTTTTAGATGATGCCTCTCTGTTAGAAGAATCCACTTTTAATACGGAAACAAATACGCATGATTTTAAAATTTTTCCTCCTAAAAATGAGAAAGCAGTTACGATTACAGGGCATAGCGTATATCGTACAACTTCCGATGGATTTTCCGAAAGAGTATACAACGTAGAAGTTAAATCTGGTGTATTATTTGTTGGATCTCTTGTTGAGGCGGCTATTGAAGGAATTCATAAACATAGCTTAGAAAAAGATAGAACTTCCATTCAAAAGTTTTTAGACGATAAAATGGAAAAGTAATCAAAGTATACTTGATTGTATTTTAAATATCATCTATAGAATAAACATCATAGCGTTGAGAGTATAAGTTTGAAAAAAATTAGAATTGGTGTAATTGCAGCAGCGGGTAAGGGTACTCGAGCTTATCCGCGTACAAACTTCATTCCAAAGCCTTTGTTTAAAGTTGAAAATAAGTCTATTCTGCTCAGAAATGTGGAGTTATTGCATCAAAAGCTAAAAGTAGAAAAAATCTTTATTTTAGTTGGGCATTTAAAAGAGCAAATGCTACAAGAAATTGAAGCGATTAAATATTCTGAACCCAAAATTGTAATTGAAGCAGTAGAATGGACAACCAAAGGTCTTGCGAGTGACGTTGCCTCTCTAGAATCTAAAATAAGTGAACCATTTATTTTGATTTTGGGAGATGAATATTATTACAAAACGAATCATGAAGAGTTTTTAAATACTTACAAACAGAATAAAAACATTATTGCATCGATTGGAATTTTACGAACCTCCGTTAAATCTCGAATTCGAAAAAATTATTCCGTAGAACTCGATGGTAAGAGAATTAAGAACCTAGTGGAAAAACCAAATAATCCGCCGAATGAATGGTTGGGACTTGGGTCATATTTGTTTACACCTCAATATTTTGAATTCTTTAAAAAAACTCCGCCCTCTCATAAGAGTGGAGTTATCGAAATTACAGATGTAATTGATAAAATGGCAAAAGAGACTAATCAAGTGTATGCGACAGAGATAGAATGCGATTACTTTAATATTAACTCTATGCAGGATTATCATTACGCAGTGTATGAAGTTAGAAATGATTTGTTTAACCAGTATAAAATCTCTTTAATTATACCAACACATAATAACGATCGTTCTATTTCTGATGTCATTGTTGATTTTAAAGATAAGGTGCATGAAATTCTTGTAGTAGATGCAGAGTCTTCTGATCATACGGTGGATATTGCAAAATCATTTAAGACACAAATTGAGCATTATTTCTACGGAGATAAAAAAGAATTTGAAGGAGTTCAGATTCGCCAAGGATTCAATCGTATCACAGGAGATATTGCGATTATCGTTTCGCCTGACGGTGCTTTTCGCGCAAAGGACTTGCCAAAACTTTTAGAATACATGAAAGACTGCGACATGGTTGTGGGAACTCGCACGACTAGACAGATGATAGAGCAGGGCTCCAATTTAAAACCTCTTCCACGTCTTATTAATTTACTGATGGGTAAAATGATTGAAGTGCTTTGGTGGAATCAAGAACCAAGATTTACGGATGTGGACTGTCATTATATGGCAATTTGGAAAGATTCCTATAATAGGATTAAACCATCTCTCGAAGTACAGGGAAAAACGTACACTGTCGAAATGATGATTGAAATTATTCGTGCTCATATGCGTTGTATCGAAATTCCAATTTCTTATTTCAAACCAGTCGAGACTCAAGAATATAAATGGAAAGATGCATTTAAAGAAGCAGCGGCTATTATGAAGATTGCGTTTAAGAAAAAAAGAGAAGATTTTAGAAACAAAAAAGGAGATGAGTAATTATGAGAGTATTAGTAACAGGTGGATGTGGATTTTTAGGGTCGCATGTATGTGAGTCGTTTATCAAAAAAGGCTGGGAAGTAGTGAGCTACGATAGCATGACCAAATACGAATTAAAACGTACAGGTTACGGAACAGATGCCACAAGAGATTTTAACTGGAATTATTTGAAAAAACTAGGCGTGACAATGGTGAAGGGAGATATTCGTAATTTAGAACATCTACTTGATCGAACAGAAGGTTGTGATTTCATCATTCACACAGCAGCACAACCAGCGATGACTATTTCATGGGAAGATCCTGAGCTAGATATGACAACTAACGTTGTTGGGACGTTTAACGTTTTAGAAGTTGCTCGAAAAAGAAAAATTCCAGTTGTAAATACGAGTTCAATTCACGTTTACGGAAATTCGATCAATGATACACTCACCGAAGGCGAAACTGCATATATCCGTAATCCGGTTGAAATTTCAGAAACACAACCAGTAATGGTAGGAAAAATTTCTCCTCTTCATGCTTCTAAGATGGCTGCTGAACATTATGTGCAAACCTATCGTGACATGTACGGAGTATCCGCGGCTAGTTTTCGTTTTACTGGAATCTACGGCGAACGCCAATTTGGCGGAGAAGATCATGGGTGGGTAGCTAACTTTGCCATTCGTTCTGTATTTGGTTTACCTCTCCGTATCTTTGGAACAGGAAAACAAACCCGCGATATTCTACACGCAACTGATGGTGCTGAGAGTTATTTCAACTTTTTCCAAAACCAAATCTCCGGCACCTATAATATTGGTGGTGCTAAAGAACATAAAATTTCTCTTCTAGAATGTATCTATATGATCGGAGAAATTCTTGGTCGCAAACAAGAAATTATCTTCGAAGCAGAACGTCCAGGCGATATGCGATATTTTATATGCGACATTTCCATGGCGCGCAAATTCGGTTTTAACCCTCAGATCAAACCTCATGAGGGGATAACACGCCTTCTCCTTTGGATTCAAGAAAACAAAAGCGTATTTGAGATAAAGAAGTAGGATATTTACCGCGAAGGTATAAAGGAAATTTTTTAAAAGTAGTATTTGACAGATAAAAACGTACATTTTATAGTGTACGTATGATACTCCTTGCACCGACAGAACTTCGAAATAATCTTTTTAATACCCTCGAAACAGTAAGAAAGGGAGAGATGGTTTGCATTAAAACCCGCACTGAAAATCTTTATATCATTTCTCAAAAGCAATTAGATCGACTAACGCATTCTTCTAAAACAATTGCCGCTTCTAATAAAGTGAGCGGCAAGATTTTAGGTAATCTAGAAGATGCAGATAAAGAACTCAAGGAATATCTGGTTTTACCAAAATAAATGGAAACAGATTTTTTACTCGATACCCATACTTTTATCTATTGGCATTTAGACGAAAAATCTCTTTCTAAGAAAGTTTTGAAAATTCTTGAGAAACTAGAAAATAATTTTTTCATATCTTCTCTATCCATTTTGGAAATTCAATACCTAGTTGAGATCGGGCGTTTGGAAATTGATATGGGCGATATTTTTTCTTATATTGATAGCACTCCTAATTTTAAAATTCTTTCTTTTGATAGACCTGCTCTTATTGAAAGTATCAAACTAGATTCGCATCGAGATCCTTTTGATAGAATTATTGTCGCAACGGCTATTGCGTATAAGCTGAAACTTCTTACCAAAGATCGTCGCATTTTGAAGTTGTTTCCGAAAGTTGCGGTTTGGTAGTTATGCGAAAATCAGAAGGATTTTAGTTCTATTGCATTTTTCTTGACATTTTTAATAACATTGATTGGTCCAATTTTTGATCTATTCGAATTGGCTAATATTTGGGGTATTTTATCATACACTCTAATAGTCTATGTTTGGGTGGCTATAACAGGAATAAAAATTATTTTGAACAGAAGAAATTTAAATGAAAATTCTATCGCTTCCGATGTTCGGGCAATAGGTTGATACTGAGAACTATTTCCTAACCTCATACTCATCCCCTTTGTAATTCTGGAAAATATAAGACTCTACGTTCGTCTTTTGTAGGTAATCCGTGGGTAATGGAACTTTGCCTCCACCGCCGGTGAGATCGGCTACGTAGGATGGAATTGTGATTCCACTATTGAATCCGCGGAGTTTTTTCATTAACTCGATCCCTTCCTGTATCGGAACTCGAAAGTGAGAGCTTCCAAACACTTCATCGCATTGGTGGAGATAATAGGGCTTAACTCCCATTTTTACGAGTGCGTAATTTAGGGCAGATAGCTTTTCGGGGGTGTCGTTGATGTCTCGCATGAGAACAGATTGATTCAATACAGTTATATGGGCTTTGGTCGAAAGTCGTTTTATTGCTTCTGCTGCATCTGCCGTGCATTCGGCAGCAGAATTAAAATGAGTTACCATAAAAAGCGGGAAAAATTCTGCTAGTCCTTCGCATAATTCGTCTGTGATGCGAAAGGGGAGTGTTACTGGATAACGGGTATGAATTCGGATATGATTTAGGTGTGGAATCTTTTTTAATTCGCGGATAATATAGAGTATCTGGTTATCGGAAAGAGAAAGTGGGTCTCCTCCGGAGAGGATTACTTCTCTCAGTTCTGTATGTGTTTGGAAGTATTTGAGGGCGTCATCCCAATCTTCGGAGCGGGGAGTATTACTACTTTCTCCAACTTTTCGTTTGCGCGTGCAGAATCTACAGAACACCGCGCAGTTGTGGGAGAGATACCAGAGGGCACGATCAGGATAACGGTGAGTAACCCCTTTTACTGGCATGTGAGCTTCTTCGCCCAGTGGGTCAATTCGTTCGAGTGGATGGCGGGTTAATTCTCCTGCACGAGGAACAACTTGTAATCGAATTGGGCAATTTGGATTATTTGGATCAATTAAAGAAAGATAGTAGGGCGTTACTCCAAAAGTAAAAAACTCATCTGCGGCTTGGAATACTTTTTCTTCTTCTTCGGAAATCGGTATGTGGTTTTTTAATTCGTATGGATCGGTTAGGCGATTTTGGAGATGCCATTTCCAGTTTGTCCAATTTTCAGCGGTAGTTTGTTTTAGCTCTACGGTTTTGTTCATGTTGGTTTAATCCCCCTGTCCCCCTTTGCGAAAGGGGGTTTCGGAGTAGTGTTGGGCTTTGTCCTGTTTCTCAGTAAGTAGCGTGCACAATATCTTGCATTTTATTTTTTCTTCTTAGATTTAATTTGTATGTTTTCTTTTTTTGGTGGTAAAAAGTTTTCACCGGTTACTACGCTTTTGCCGGTCTTTGCTTCTAATTCCTTTCGAGCATTTTTGGCTACCCTTCCGCCTTGTTTACTTGCATCTGCGTTTTCTGCGAGTCCTTTGGCTTGTTCGGTTTCGGCAATTTGTCTTGTGGATAATTCGGCTAATGCGGTAAAAATTAATTCTGCTTCACTCATGTGGTCTCGCAAGTTTTGTGATTTTAATCCTTTTAAATCTTTGTGTTTTTTTACGGTTAGTCCAGTCCATTCTTGGTGAATGATATTTGTGAGTAGCGCAAACTCATCTTTTTTCTCAACTCCACTTTCTTTCCAGTAGTCGGTTAGTTTATTGCGTGTTTCCTGTCCTGTCATACGCTGCTGAATCCATTTTTCGCTCCGACCTAATTTCTGCCAATTTTCTCTGGCTCTGTCAATGCTCTGACTTGGATCGGAAATTTCTTGCATACGTTCGTAGCCTACTTTTGCTAACCATTGTTTAAATGGTTCTGCTTTGGGGGAAGGAATGGATTGAATAATGCGAAATAGCGATTGAATATTTGCACAATCGGTTTTGTATTTTTTCCCATCACTGGCTTCCAGTTTCAGTTCGTGACAATTTGTCACGACCTCACTTTCTTCTTCCTTCAAACGTTGTTTCAGTTTACGCCAGTATGCTCCAGGATCAATGCTATCAGTCAAAATACCAGCAACATCTACCACTGAAAAATACCACTCGTCGTTATGCCATACACGTCGAATACTTTTACTTTCAAAAACGATGATTTTATTTTGCTCTGCGTTAGTCATTTTTTTCTCCCTAGGGGCACTCGTCCCCATGTAGTCTCACTTTCTCTACTGAAAGGTTTTGCTATTTCTACGCGTTAGGGACGGATTCGACACATTATGTTGCGACCCTAGGAAGCAACATTGAGTTCAACTTGGATGCTGCTGCTCACCGCAAGTCCAACATGACCGTATTGAGAGCCCGGCGTCAAACCTCGAAGGCGCGAAAACGCTTTCGCGCCTTCGAGGTTTGACGCAACGCCCAAACTTTTCTCTTGACAGTGCCATTAAGTTTAAAAACCTTTATTTAACAATCAATAATCGGTAGGTTTTATGGTACTCGGCATCACAGAAGTTAGAAAAGGCATGGTTCTCAAAATTGAGAATGATATTTATACTGTCATCAAATCAGAATTCGTAAACCCAGGAAAGGGTAGTGCGTTTATCCGCACAAAGCTCAAGAGCGTCATCAAAGGCTCTAGCATCGAACGCACTTTTAAAGCGGCGGAAACTCTGGAAAGCGTGGAACTCGAAAAACGCGCAATGACTCTTTGTTATACCGAAGGCGACCAAATCGTTTTTATGGATGTCAATGACTACGAGCAAATCCATGTTCCTATTGAATACGTCGAAGACGTTCTCCCATTCATGAAAGAAGAAGCGCAAGTGGAAGTCACTTTTTATGAAGACAAGCCAATCGGTGTTATCCCCCCGAATTTTGCAATCTTAGAAGTTACTTATGCTGAGGAAGGTCTCAAAGGGGATACTTCTGGTACTGCGCTCAAGAAAGTTACTGTTGAGACTGGTGGCGAAATCAATGTTCCTATCTTTGTCAAACAAGGTGATAAAATCAAAGTTGACCTTCGTGATATTTCTTACGTGGAGCGTGTGAATAAGTAGATGGCTACGATTATTCGGAAAGGTAAACCAGAAATTACCGACAAGGAAGAAGTAAAAAGTTTTTTAAAAAAAGTAGGAGTAGAGTATGACCATTGGGTTGTGCCTGCTTCTTCTAAATCCTTCACTGTTAAACAAACTCTTTCTGATTCTGAGAAGGAAGAATTGCTGTTAACCGTCAATGATCGTTTTGAGTTTTTGAAAGAGCGAGAAGGTTATACTACACGCGACTTAGTTGTTCTTCATCCCGATGTTCCTGGTATCAAAGATATGCTTGCCAAATTCGATAAAGTTCATACTCACTCCGATGTCGAAGTTCGTTATATCATCGACGGCTCCGGCTACTTTGGATTTGTCGCACCTGAGGGAAATTTTTTGGTTCATGTGTTTGAGTCTGACTTTGTTTCTGTTCCGAAGGGAACTCAGCATTGGTTTACTCTCGATGAAAAAATGCGTATCAAAGCTGTTCGTTACTTCAAAGACACAAGCGGCTGGGTTCCAAACTATGTCGAAGGCGCTGTGGCGGGGATTTAAAGATTACCACCGATGAACACCGAGGGCACCGATATACCCCAGTCACCTCGAACATCTTCATCGTGAGAGGTCTATCTGGCAAATATCGTGATAGATTAACATAATCCAATGTTTGTAAAATAGATTTCTCACGATGTTCCGCCCTTCAGCTTTCGCTGACCAACACCTTCGTAAGTTCGAAATGACAGTAAACAATTGCCAAAACTTAAATAACCACATCCGAATTATAAAATCATCGGTGTCCATCGGTGTCCATCGGTGGTAAATTCTTTAAAAAGTCTAATCGAATATAGCCGCATCTATTACGATCGCGGTTGGATGGTGGCTACTGCTGGTAATCTGTCTGTATTTGATCGTGCAAGCGGGGAACTATGGATTACCTCTTCTGGTAAACATAAAGGTTGTTTGCAAGAAGAAGATTTTATTTGTATGAGTCTCGATGGGAAGATTCTTCGTGAGACTTCTAATAAGCCAAGTGCTGAAACTTCCATTCACCAAGTTATTTATTCGCAAATTCCTTCTGCCAATACTGTCCTTCATGTTCATACGGTTACTTCTTGTAAGCTCCAGTTTGGAGTTTCTAAATCCAACCCAATCAAGCGGGCTTTGCTTCCTAATGTTGAAATTCTAAAAGCATTTGGCGACTTTCGAGAAGAGCCTAACTTTTCTGCTATTGTTACTTTTAATCATGGCTCCGTTTTGGATATTTCACATGATTTGGAGTTTGCTTTGCGTGAACGTCCGAGCAATGTGCCTTTTTTTCTTATCGAAAATCATGGTCTTACTGTTTGGGGCAAATCAGTCGAAGACGCTAACAAGAACTTGGAAGCAGCGGAGTTTGTGCTTCAGGTGATGGTGGTATGAAGTTTGAATTTTATTCCGTTTTTGTGTTTTCTTTAGGAGTCAGTAATTCTTCTACCATTTCCCCTAATCCAGAAGCTTTGATTATATCAAAAAAGAATTTTGTGTAATTAATATGCTTGTGAAGTCTTTCTACATCTAGCCTTAGGTTGAGTCGCTTGACATGAAGCAAAAGTTCTAGTTCGTCCAGAGTCATATCTTTCGGATTTTTTGTTTTAAATTCTTCGCTTCCGTGAAATGGATTAAATGGAATTTTAGAATTCATAACTATACAATTTTTTTGATTAATACTGCTAAGAGAACAAAGGATAATAGCATTATGCCTACGCCAAGGGATAGAGCAGTTACTATATGATCTCCGTTGAAGAATTTCAGGAGTGCGAAGTAAGCGGCTAATACAATTAAAACGCTTCCAACTACTTTTAAGAAAAGCATATAGAGAATTGCAATCGTTAGAATAAATCCAAATTGGATTTTCTGTTGGATTGTTTTTTGGAGATAAAGGAAAAGTAACTCGAAGTAAGATACGAAGTGCTCGACGAGACTGAGCACTTGGTTTAATAACGTATCTTTTTTTTCTTCTTCTCTTTCTTCTATCGGTTGCGTCGTTGTTTTTTTCTTTCTTGCCAAATTATTCTTTTCTACGAACCAATAGTCCGACTAGAACGCCTAATCCCACGCCAACCCCGACACCAATCAAAGTTGCCTTTTGTGGATTTTTTGTAATATATTCACCCACATTGTCAATCACTTGCTTTGCCTTTACACCTGCTTCGTCTCCGAAGTGTTTGATTTTTTCTGAAATATCTGATACTTGTTCCAAATAGTTTTCCCTCGCTCTTTTTTTAATGTTCTCTGACTCTTGACTTAGTAGCTTAAATTCGGTCTTCAATTTTTCTTGTGCTTCCATGCGTTCTATTTAAAATTTAAGTAATTTGCTTGCAATAAATTTTTGAAAATTAAAATAGAAGAATAAAGAACTTCCAAGGAAGGTTTTATAATGAAAAATTCAAAGCTAATGATTCTATTCTCCATTTTACTATTTCCAAATCTACTCTTCTCCCTTTCTGTGTTTGTGCAAAGTCCAATTGCAAAACTTTTGTCTGAGCCTAATGTAGCGAGTGCAGGGAAACCCTTACAAGCTGGGATGGAGTTGCAACAAATCGGTGAGCAGGATATGTTTTTGAAAGTGAAATCTGGCACTGACACAGGCTGGGTAATGAAGCTTTATGTTTCTAAAATTCCACCATCTGCTAAGGCAAGTAGTGCAGGGAATCAAGAAAAGTCTAATGCTGTTCAGTCAAGAGCTAGGGCTTCCACTTTTACAGAGACTGCTTCTGCTAGAGGTTTATCTGAATCTAAAAAACTTAGAACTCGTGGCAACAATGATGAATACGATTTTGAAAGTTTAGATTGGCTTGACAAAGTCAGCGTAAAAAAAGAGGATATTGCCAAATACAAAGAGGAATAATCGGATTAGCCGTAGTTCTAATTTAATTTTTATGATCAAAACGTTTATTAGTATTTCAATTGTTTGTTTTTATTTGTTCCAATCTTGTAAGTCATCTGAAAATAAAGTGGAAGAGAAGCCAGAACCTCCACAACATGTTTATAAAGAAATTAAAATTGGCAGGGCACTTGCTGCTAAGTTTATAAAAAAATATGGGCTTGTTCAAAATATGGATCAAACAAAGTATTTGAATTTCATTGGCGGTAAAATTGCTGAATTATCTCCACGACAAGAGTTGAATTTTAAATTTGGAGTCTTAAATACTCCAGAAGTAAATGCATTTGCCTGCCCCGGTGGGTATATATTCATTACCCAAGGTGCTCTAAATTTAATTGAGAACGAAGCAGAACTTGTAGGAGTTCTTTCTCATGAAGTTTCCCATGTCTCTTTATATCATTCAGGAAAGTTTGAAACGAAAGAAGAAGTTTGGATTGATCTTGTTGCATCTATGCTTTCTCCCGGAGGAGATATGGTCTCAAGTGTAATGGAAGCTGCTTCAAAAGAACTCGAAGAAAGTATGCTTGAAAATGGAAGACAGAAAGAGTTTGAAACTCAGGCGGATTCTTCTGCTGCTATTCTAATTTCTCAATTAGGTTATGATTTGAATGCGTATATTGAGTATCTTAAAAAAATGAAATCGACTCAAGCTAATGAGGTTTTTATTAAAACCCATCCACCGGTTGACGATAGAATAAATGCAATGCAGAAATTTATTTCTGAACAAAAACTACCTAAAGCCGGGAAAACGAACGTTAAGCGCTATCGCCAAAATATTCCTAAGGCATAATCTATAAAAATATAATAAGGGTTAATTCATTGATTACTAGAAAAATTTCGATCTTTCTTTTTATTGTTTCCTTATCTGCTGTAAATGCTGATTCCTATCATAATATAAATGGTTTCTTTGGAGAAAAAGCCGCAGGGCTGGGTGGGGCATACACCGCTATATCGGACGATCCATCCGGTGCTTACTACAATCCTGCTGGTCTTACCTTTGCTTATGATAATTCTATTTCTCTCTCTGCAAGTAATATTACGCGAACGACTAAAAATTATCAAAACGTAATCGGACCCGGGCAAGGATATTCCAGAGATTCGCAAAATTATATTCCCAATTTCTTCGGTATCGTTAAAGAATATGGTAAATACAAAATTGGTTTCTCAATTGTGAATACTCTAAATGAAACATTCAATCGTGCAGATCAAATCGTGAATCCGCTTTATTATCCAAATATCACCAGTCTACGGTCATACAATATTGAAACAAATAATCAAGTACAGACAGGCTTTAGTTTAGCCAGGTCTATAACAGATAAATTTTCTGTTGGGGCAACTCTTTATTATACGCATGATACGGCTAACTTAACTAATACTGCACTTGCGCAAACAGCGGATAAAAATTTCGTTTCTATTACGGGGGTGGATAATAGGCAAACAGTAGGATTTTATCCAGTGCTCGGAATTATGTATATGCCTAGCAACTTAGTCTCACTTGGTTTATCTGTTCGGCGCCAGTTCGTGACCGGCGGAAATCGACTTATGAATGGATTTCTAGTGCGTTCAAATACTACTTCGGATGATATTTTATTTACAGAGGGAACACATAAGGCAAATGGGGGAAGTGTCGGTACTTCTGTATATAAGACAGGAGCGTTAAATGGTCGTATACCAGAAACGACTGAAATTCGAGCCGGAATTGCAGTGTTTCCTACTAAAAAGTTTATGGCTGCGTTTGATACAATATATACTTCTGGTTTTAAAAGAAACGCAGATCAGACTGAACTTTATTTATTTGGTGGCTCTAGTAACGAGTTAGTGATTCGCGATTCAGATGTGCAGGAATTGAGACGTTATGCGACATATAACTTTGCTTTGGGTATGGAATATTTTCTAACAGATAATTTTTCTGTTCGAGGGGGAGCATTTACAAATAATTCTAATTCTAAAAATATTAGTTGGTTACGTACTGCTTTAGAGTCTGCTAATCGAGAAATTAATGATCGTGAATTGGTTGCCCAAACAGCCGATGGTTCAGTTTACTATCAAATATCCTCTCTTAGAGCACCTGTTCGAAACGAATACGTAAACCTTATAGGTTATTCACTTGGTTTTTCTTGGTCAACTTCAAGGGCATCGCTAGGTTTGACAATTGTTAGAGAAGCGGGTCGAGGCGGATCGCAAATTGATAGCACGCGACCCTCTCAACAAATGTCTTATGAGAGTACTGCAATTTATGTTATTGTAAGTTCTAAAAATAACTAATGCAAATTTATTCAGAGTTAGAAGTTTTACAGGGTATTTCGAACATTTTACCAGAATGGGCATACGACAGGGAAAATATATTTAGAGAATACAAGTTTCATTCTTATTTGCAGTCGATTGAGTTTGTAAGTCAATTAGCGAAACTTGCAGAGGAAATGGATCATCATCCTTTGATTCTAATTTCATGGGGAAGGGTGCTTATTAAAATTCATACTCATTCTGCAAAAGCCATTAGTTCTTTAGATTTTGAGCTTGCTTCTCAGATTGATAAACTCTATATTTCTTTTGAATCTTGTCAAAAAATTGCTTGCTGAATTTCTATATTCCTATATAAATATGCGCCTATGTTAAAGAATCCAAAAAGCTCAGCCTATTTAATTCTATCTAGTCCAGATTTGGATTTGGATGAAGTAAGTAAAATTCTGAAAATTCAACCCGACTTTCATAATACAACCTCCGAGAATGGTTCCTCCAAAACGATTTGGCAAATTAATTCTCATTTGCCGCCAGAAGATGACTTAGAGTCGCATGTAGTAGCCCTTTTAAAAAAACTAGCTCCCGTGAGAAATGAATTTAAAGAGTTAAATGAAAAACATATTGCTACACTCTATTGTTCGATAGAATACTCTGATGAATCAAAAAAGGCATTGCATTTGAGTTCAAGGTCTCTCACTCTCATTGGAAATTTAGGGGTAAATGTGGAAGTAGCACAATGGGATAATCATAAGCTGAGTGGAGCTGGAATTTCAATTATTTGAAATTTTTAAAAATTTATCCAATTCAAATCTATGTAAATAGCGAGTGAGGCTCTCCGGTGCATTCATAAGTGTAGTTTGCCTGCCACTTAGTTTTAATTCCCTTGCAAAATTTAAAACCAAATTAATAAACCTAGGAGTAATATAAACTGGGTTCTCTAAGGAAAGAATTACATCGAATCTAGTGCTAAGAAACAGTACATTGAAGATCGACTCTGCTTCTTCCTCAACAGATTCATCAATGGTTTCAAAAAGGCATTGTATAATCACTGCCGTTTCAGACTTTTGTTTTATAAAAAAATGTTTGAAGCGATTATTCAATGAATCAACTCCTTTCCCCTCAGTTACTAAAGTATCGAGCACGGTATTTATTTGCAATCCGTTCTTTTTTTCAAGAGAATGGTTTTTTTGAAATAGATACACCTAGTTTAAAGTCGGTTCCAGGAATGGAGCCTTATCTTGATCCAATGCTAGTAAGTTCTCCGCACCAAGAAAAGGAAGGTTATCTCATTACTTCTCCCGAATATTCATTAAAGCAAGCTCTCTCTTTAGGTATCGAGAAAATCTATGAAATTGCACACTGTTTTAGGTCAGGAGAGAAGGGAGTTTTGCATACAAAAGAATTTTTAATGTTAGAATTTTATCAGGCTGGAATTACTGAATTGGAACTTATGGATATTTGTATTTCTCTTTTTGAATACCTGCAAACCCATCTGGATGATTTTGGCTTTAAAAGAGAAAATTGCATTAAAATAAAAATGGAAGATCTATTTTTCGAAAAAACAGGTCGTTCTTTTTTACGCGAGGATTTGATTTTTACTTTAAAAGAAAAATTTCCCGAATCAAAATCAGACTATGAGTCTTTTTACTATGAAGATTTATTTTTTTTGGTTTTTTTAAACTTCATAGAAAATGATCTTCCCAGAGGCAAACCGGTATTTGTTTACGATTATCCAGAAGAGCTTGCCGCTCTTGCAAAAGTAGAAGATGGTCGCGCCAAACGATTTGAAATTTATTGGAATGGGGTAGAACTTGGTAACGCATTCTTTGAATTAACTTCTCCTGAACTACAAATTAATCGTTTTAAAGAAGAACAAATAAAACGCCTGGGGATTGGAAAAGAAGCATTTGACTTGGATTCCGATTTTATTTCCGCATTGCAGCGTGGACTTCCATCGTGTGCTGGAATTGCCATTGGACTTGACAGGTTACTTATGATTATTCTCAAACAGCAAAATTTGAAGAGTATTAGTCCTTATTTTAGCGTGAATTCGATGTAAGGATTTCTGATAATTTTTTGTTCCTAAATGAAATGGATTTTGTAAAATTTAGGAATATTGGTTCTATTTCGAAAGTATTTGATATGCGGTGAAACATTGTTTTCCCCTATTTTGCATTCTACGACAAATAAAGGTTTTTTGAATTTTAGGAGCGCCAAATTTTAGTATGCCGCTCATAAAATTTTTTTAAGCCGCGGTCAGAATTCATGCAAATGAAGATTACTTATGAGTATTTTTCATTCACCTGAAAAATAGTAGAATCGAAAAATTTTAGAAGAATTCGCTTGACTATACTGTCCCAGATGGATTAGAATTGAAAGTAAATTAAGTCGATGTAAAAAGGGACTACATGAATAGAATAAAAATGAATATTTTCGCAAAATCGTTTGGCATAAGTTTCATTTGCTTAATGTTATTTTCTTATTGTTCTCTCTTTACGGCTAATACGAAGAAGACGCCACAGCAAAACGCGAATGCTAATGACTTAAACCTGCAAACTCCACTCGAACGAATTGCGGAAACATTTACAAAAAAATTACCAACACAAAATTCTCGTTTAATCGTTTTAACTTTTACTACGACAGAAGGCAAAGAACATAAACTAGGAAGTTTATTCGCAGAAAAACTTACTACTGATATTGTGCGCCGTGGAAATGTAATTGTATTAGATCGAATTTTATTTTCAAAACAGTTACAAGAAAATCAATTGACTTTAAGCTCAGCAAGTGACTTGAATGAAATTCGAAGAATCGGCGAACTTCTTGGAGTTCATGCAGTTGTCACCGGAATGATTACTAGTTTCAATAATGGTTATGGACTCAATTGCAGAATTATTGATCCTAAAACTGGATTTATTCTAGCAGCCGAAGAAGCATTTTATTCCGGAGAATGATAAATAGAAAAAAGGAAATATTAAATCCAATTAAACATGAAAACATTAATTGTAATTCCAGCTTATAACGAAGAAGAAACCATCGCACAAGTAATTCACGGAGCGGTGAAACATGCGGATGTATGTGTTGTGGATGATGCCTCAAAAGATAAAACTCCTGAAATCATAAAAGGTTTGCAAAGGGCATATCCGAATCGACTTTTTACTGTCAGACATGAGAAGAACACGCATATACCGGGAGGAGTGCAAGACGGGATGAAATTTGCACTAGAAAAAGGATATGATTACGTGATTACCATGGATGCAGGTATGTCGCATAATCCTGATGAGCTACCTAAATTCTTAAATTATCCCCCAAATGATTTAGTGATTGGAAAACGAGCAAAGGTGGAAAATGTTCCGCTTTATCGAAGGTTTATTTCGTTTGGAGCAGCGCGGTTAATAAACTATTGCCTGTCTAAAAATATTTTTGATATTCTAGGTCCGAATCTGAGTGATTGTACGTCGGGTTACAGGCGTTATTCGAAAGATGCATTTACAAGAATTGCGAACACACAGTTGGAATCAATCGCATTTGATTTTCACATGGAAGCTTTGTATTTAACCTACTCGAATGGTGGGACTGTGCGGGAAATCCCTATTACCTACATCTTCTCTAATTCTTCTTTCAACAAAAAAGTTTTGAAACTTGCCTGGGCGTATGCATCAAAATTATTAAAACGTAAATTTGGAATAAGAGTGTAAAATGTTACCTCGATACAATTTTCGCAGCTTATTTATTCGGAAAAATCAATATTTTTATGAGAAATTTATCTGAATAACAGCGAAAATCACTCGGCAACCAACCTCTTACGGAATACTATGAATTTTCTAGGAAAACATTCGATTGCAGAATACTATGATTGTGATAGAGATATTATCAACGACCAGAATTTAATTGAAAAAATTATGCTCGAAGCGGTGGAAATTTCTGGAGCTACGCTTGTAAAAACCGTTTTTCACAAATTTAGTCCTCATGGAGTTACGGGAGTTGTGGTAGTTGCAGAGTCTCATTTCTCGATTCATACCTGGCCTGAGTATGGGTACTGTGCTGTGGATATTTTTACTTGTGGTGACGTGATTAACAACCCTTTGGCGTTAAGTCATTTAAAAAAGCGACTAGGTGCTGAAACTGTTTCCATTCAAGAATTAAAACGAGGTCTTTTAAATACAGATGCGGAAATCCGTCATAAACCGCAATCTAATTAGAAAATAAAAAGGTAAAAGTGAATAATATGAAATTTTACGAAAAATTTACAACTAGGTCCAATAAATTAAAAAGTCTACTCTGCGTGGGACTTGATCCAGAATGGGAAAAATTACCCCAGAGTATTCGAAACTCCGACAAACCATTGTTTACCTTTTGCAAAGAAATTGTAGATGCAACTCATGATTTGGTAATCTCCTATAAACCGAACATCGCTTTTTTTGAGCGATTTGGATTTCGTGGGATAGAACAGTTTGAAAATTTAATTCAGCACATAACATCTAATTATCCGCAAGTCTCGATTGTTGCGGATATAAAAAGAGGTGATCTGGCAAATACGGCAAAAGAATACGCCAAGTATTACTTTGGTGATTTAAAAGTAGACACAGTTACACTTTCCCCGTATATGGGCTCGGATAGTATTGAACCATTTTTAGAATACGAAGACCATGCGGTTTTTCTGCTTTGCCTCACTTCCAATCCAGCTTCTAAGGACTTACAAAAAGTTCAAACTTCTAATGGAAAGAATTTTTACGAAGAAGTGGCTAATTTTAGTAAGTCGCTGAATACAAAGTTTAAAGACCAAGTAGGGATTGTAGTAGGGGCAACACATCCAAGTGAGCTTGCCCAAATTCGCAGTGCATTTCCCGAGCTTGCGTTTTTAATTCCAGGTTATGGCGCGCAAGGTGGAAACTTGAGCGAATTAATGAAAGTATGCGCTCGAAATTCTTTGATTAATTCTTCTCGTTCCATTATTTTTAATTCATCTTCTGCGGACTTTGCTGTCAAAGCTCGTGAGAAAGTAATCGAAATTAACCGCGATATGCGGGAGTTGTATTAAAATTATTGCTCCACGCAGATAAGACGTTTTAGTGAGTCGCACGGTTCAGCCATTTCATTAATTGCGTCGTCAATATTTGAATCAGTAAATCCAACGTTTCCGGATTTGGTAAGTAAGTTGGATGTCCATTGTTGACAGTCATTCATTTGTGTGCCCCAAGTTTTTGTTAGCCCTTCTATAAGAAATACTTGGTTGTAAAACCCAATCACTCCCCCATGCCCTTGTATCTGCAAGATCTACTAACAATGCTTTGTAAACGGCACTCGTTGGATTGTCTGTTGTATCAGTGTCATCCTTCTGTGCAGTTAAGGAAACATTTTGAACAGTAGAAAAGTTAGTGCTCGTGAAAAGTAAACTTGTTGGGCTTACCGCTAACCCGGCTGCCGCAGTAATATCAATTGTAATATCAGTTTCTGGGGGAGTTGATAAGGAAATGGAAAAACTTCTAGTTTCTCCCTCCATCATAGAGCTTAAAATCGAAACTTGGAATTTGTTATAATTTACATTTAGGAAAAGTGAAATTGGCAGACGGGATAAAAAAATTCAAAAATTTTCAAACTTTTTTTCAAATCCATATTCCAATTGACGAATTCTATTTCTAACAAATCCTGAGAAAATTATTCCTAGGAGCTAATTTCAATGAAAAAAATCTTTCTTCTTTTCACTCTTTTGTTATTCATTTCTTGTAAAAAAGAAATTCCGATTTCGATGGTAACGGCAACTTCCATGCAAAATGGATTACCTTTTTTGGCATTAAGTGGTTTTAAATGGATGCCTGAGGCAAATGCCGAGTTTGTGAAATTTCATATTTATCTAGATGAAGCAGTGCAACTTTCTAAAGTCGAAGTAAATTCCTGCGGAGATGCATTTACATCTAAGATTGATATGTACATTAACTTTGATGAAATGATTCAAACCATGAAAGGAGAAGGCAAATTAGCCGCTCATAGTTTTCCAAATCCTGTAACTGCTCGTTCGGTAACATTTAATTTTTCCAAAAATTCTAATATCTGTTTGGACGAAATTCGACTTTTTGATGAAAAAGGAAAACAACTTAAAACAAAAGGACCTAGGATTGAGCAAGGTACTGTGGTTGCATCAGAAACAGGAAAACCAGAAGCATCTTATGGAGTAATGAATTTATTTGATTCTAGGTATGAGTATTCTTATGCGTCTCTTGATAAGTCAAAAGGAGTTTTTATAGATTTCAACTTTAAGGAATCACAAAAAATTAAATCTATAAAAATCTGGAATGGTTATCAAAGATCAGATGTGCATTGTGTGGAAAATGGGCGAGTAAAGACGATTAACCTCACAGGGGAAGATGGATACAATGAAAAGATTTCTTTGAAAGATGAAATGGGTCCACAAGTAATAGAATTATCTAAACCGTTTTCTGGAAAAAATTTAAAGATGACGATAGACGAAGCATATCCCGGGAAAAAATATAAAGGAATCGTATTAAGTGAATTGAGATTCTTTGATGGAAAGGAATGGTTTTTACTAGATCCATTTCCACGAATAAAAGAAATCGCGACATCCAATGAAGCTGAATTTGAAAAAGCTGGAACATCGGAAGCGATGAATAAAAGTTTAACTGGGTATGATCCAAATGTCCCTAGTTCTAATTGGACGGTTCGTTTGCGCTCTGATGGAAGTATGTTTATGGAAGGAAGCGTTACTTCTTATGATGAAAATTCTGAGAACACAAGTCGTTTTTATGCGCTTGGGAATTACGAAGTGAAATCAACCGAAAATAATATTCTACAAGTTCGTGTGTTTGGATTTTTACGGGAATTAAAATCTGAAGTAGAAATGCAGATGGATTGTAACGGCTGTGGTAGAGATTGTAATCAGTTAGGAACAGCGAATCCAGACAAGATAGAAAAGATTTTCGCAGAATATTTAGAAATTGAGAAAGTAGATGGAAGATTTGTTGTGAGAAATTTAAAACGTTCTAACCATTTAGCTTTTGAAAAACTTGATATGAACTTAGAATAACTTGATTTACCGTATAACGTCTCTATTTCCATTATGGATACTTATCGTATCCATAATTTCTTTTTCGTATCCTCCTTTTATTTCTTGGTTTAAGGGGGATTATATCTCTTTTGCGCTTGCTCTCATCATGCTTGGGATGGGACTTACTCTTACGATTGATGATTTCAAAAGAGTTTTGCAATTTCCTAAGTCAGTTTTCATTGGCGTTTTTTTGCAATATACGGTTATGCCAGCTTCGGGATATGCGATAGCGTTTATCTATGATTTGCCTACACCTTTTGCTGTGGGGTTAATACTTGTTGCCTGTTGTCCTGGTGGAACTGCGTCCAATGTTCTCACGTTTATTGCGAAGGCTGACGTTGCGTTATCTGTTACCCTCACTGCAATTTCTACTGTTCTTTCTGTTGCACTAACTCCTATTTTAACCTTCCTTTTAGCGGGGAGTCGTGTAGATGTAAATTCCGTTGGACTGTTGTTAAGCACACTCAAAGTAATTATTCTTCCTGTCGCATGTGGTGTTTTTTTGAACTACTTTTTTCCGCGACTCACAAAAAAGCTTTCTGTCGTTTCACCGCTTCTTGCCGTGGTTATGATTATTTTAATTGTAGCGTCCGTGATTGCTTCCAATAAAGCTCCGATTACAGAATCTGGGTTTAAGCTTTTGGCGTCTGTGTTTAGCTTACATATCGCTGGATTTTTCTTTGGGTATATACTGAGTACCCTCTTTAAGCAAGATACAATTCGTGCTCGAACAATTTCCATTGAAGTAGGAATGCAAAATTCAGGACTTGGAGTAGTTCTTGCTCGCGAAAATTTTACCAATCCACTAACGGCAGTTCCTTGTGCGATTTCGAGTCTTGCCCATTCACTCATTGCCAGTGTGCTTGCCGCTTTTTGGCGAAAAGAAAATAAAACAAAAATAGATTGGAGAAAGGCTTACATGGAGATAAAAGAAGACAGATTCATAAAGAAATATTGTAAATGACCAGTTAAAAAAAATGAGCCGAAGGATAGATTGCCTGAGCCAAGTATTTTAGAAATTTCCAAATTTTGAATCCAAGTTTGAAAGCCATAGTTTACCAAAATATCTTTCATAAAAATCGCATCCATTTCGCTAGAAGTTTGGTAGATTTTAACAAGTTTTGAATTGAGCTTAGACATAAAAAAAAATTACTAGCTAAAAACCTCTTCTGGCTTGAGGATAAAGCCTGTTAGCTTCTTTGACGTGTAGGATTGACCCATTTCGAGTAGGGTTATTCTTTGAAAACCGCTACTAGTATTCTCATATATTTCGATATTTTTTTCTTCCGCGTCTACTATCCAGTATTCGCTAACACCTGATTTTTCGTAAACACCCTTTTTCTTTTTGAGATCATAGTAGGCTGTGGATTCAGAAAGGACTTCGATTACTAAATCCGGTGCACCTTCAATCTTCTTCTCACCGATGATTGATTCACGCTCTTTTGAAATAAAAAATACGTCTGGTTGGTAGGTTTCATTTGGTCCTAAATAAATATCTAGAGGAGCAATGAAAACTCTTCCTGATTTGCTCTCATTTGCAAATTTCTTTAAAAGCATAGCCAAAGTTAATACAATATTTTGATGGTTTGGTGTTGGGGATGTCATTTCAATTATCTCTCCGTCGATCAATTGATACTTTCCACCCATGGGAGTCTTTAGATAATCTTCATAAGTTTGTTTTTCTTTTAGTGTGCGACTCATAGGTTTTAAGTTTAATTTTATTTGGGGATTGGTCAAGTAGAAATCAAGTTCCCTTCGACAAACTCAATGTTTCTCCCTATGGGTCGAAACTGAATGCTCAATATCCGGCATTTATATAAAAGCCGTTCCCTGAGCGAAGCCGAAGGGAATTGTGAACAAAAAAAACCTACATCGCGCCTGCAATTAATTGTTCTTCCATACGCTCCATATTTTTTAATTCTTTTTCTACAAATAAAAGTTTATTTTTATAAGTAGAAATTTCTTTTTTCAAATCAGAGAGTGTCTTAGGACTCGTCACTTTTACATTTCTGTCATAAACGCTAACAGGCATGTAATGTCCGAAAGTATCACGACCATCAATACGTTTTATAAAGTAAAAATCTTTTGTGAGAACATGTTTTGCTTCGTAGTAATCAGGAGAAACTATGTCCGACTTCTTGGAATTTCGTAAGACGAGAACTCCATTATGCACAAAACCTGCTGTTTCTTTTGCACCTGAGATATCAGGAATCGCACTGCCAAATACAATCAAAGAATCTTTTGTTTTTTCGGCAACTTTTCCGATGATTTTGAAGCTAACAGGTGTAATTCTCTCAAGCTTATTTTCTAAAGTAGAAATTCTATTTTCTAAGAAGGTTTTATCTGTCTTTAAACGTTTTTCTTTCGCGTAAAAATTTCCCCATTCTTTTTGTTCCATTTTATTCTTTGCTATTTCTTGGCGTTTGGTTTCGATTTTTCGGAGGCGATCCAATTTCACGTAGTCAATGGAGTTGTAAAATGCCGGTTTGCCGCCACAAATATCTGCGTATACAGAGAGATATTCTCGAAGTTGTTTGTGGCTTCTGATGAATAACGCACCGTCTACATATTCAAGCGGGTAAAATTTCTTTTCTCCGTTTCGGTTGCGGACTCCAACTCTTTTTGTGGAATCAATCGGATCAATTAAAATCGCGTTTTTCGGAATTTGTAATGTCGGTAAATTTCCAAAACTCGGGCAGAGAAGCTCTGAACTCAAATAGGCTCTTTTTTCTATGCCTAGCCATTTTATTAAAATAACAAATGCCAGTCCCAAAATGGTGATTTTAACGATAAGTTTGTTTTGTAGTTTCATGCTCTTCTCCCTTTTTTATAATTCTAACAATGGGCAGGACAAATTAGAGGATGAATTTAAAATTCTTTTAAAAAATCAAAAAGTAGTAAAGATTTGTTTATGTTACATAATTTTAGTTAAGTTCTCATTCTTTAGGGGATATGAGAGAGTTCTCTCTTTGAGAATTCTAAAATTTGCAAAAACAAAACCTTCTAAAATAAAATTTATTTTTAATCTCTAACCTGTCCTGCTTAAATACTACTATTTAGTTATAGTAAAAAAATGTATAGTAAAAAATAAAAGACTATACAAAAAAATAGTTATATTTTTATTTTTACGACATAAATAGAGAATTAATGAAGGATATTGTATGAAAAGAAGAAATCAAATGAAGCACCCTACACTCGGCGATTTTAAAAACAATTGTTCGGAAATGGTTAGGCGATATGATGCGAAAATCATTCGTCTTGTTTTTGAATCGGCACATGAAAAAGTTTATTGGAATGGAGCCGTTCCTAGTATCATCAAAAAAGATGTTTTAAAAGAAATGGATTTAGTTTTTAAGAAAGAGAGAGTCAGCGTATTTCACTTAGAGTCGATTGTGGATGAGATTCTAACTTATTTCGGAAAGTTTTTGATTTTACTGGATTCAGGTAAATTAAGACAAAATTAATAAAAAACCCTTTACAAAGAGTATATATTATACTATATTTACCTTTTAAGGGAGATTTTATGGAGAATGACGAACTTTCTGTTATTATTTATGAGTGGCAGACTTTTCTGTTGTCGCAAGACCAAGGAATTGAAAGAGAAGCTGAAAAGCTGATCTTGGAAAGCATTGGCTCTAAACCTATGAAAATTATTACCGGTTTTCGTAGAACCGGAAAATCTTTCATTGTCCAAAGAATCGCAAGGCAACTTGTAAATGCCCAAAAGTATTCTAAGGAAAATCTTTTGTATTTGAACTTTGAGGATTTTCGTCTTGCCGAAGTCTTAAATCCAAAAGATTTATCACGTATCTATGAATTTTTCCTAACTCGTATTGCAAAAAAAGGAAAAAAACTTCTTATTCTAGATGAAATCCAAAACGTAACTGGTTGGGACAAATGGATTCGAACTATGTATGAAAAAGAGAAGGATATAGAGATTATCCTCACTGGTTCCAATTCTCAACTTTTGTCTCAAGAATTAGGCACGAACTTGGCGGGGCGTTTTATCGAGTTTTTTATTTTCCCGTTTAGCTTTCGAGAATTTTTACGTTATCGCCAAATGGAAGTTAGTCACAAAGAAGACTATTTCAGAAATCGGCAAGAAATTATATCTCAGTTTTATGAGTTTCTAAAGTTTGGGGGATTGCCTGAAGTTTTGGACATTCGAAATGAAGAGTCTAAGTTGTCTTACCTGCAAGGGATTATCACAAAAGTAATTTTGGATGATGTAATTAAACGCTTTAAAATCGAAAATATTAATCTATTAGAAAAACTTTTAAGTTATCTATTATCCACTGCTGGAAATATGGTCGCCTACACAAAACTGAAAAATAAAATCCAAGCTTATGGACTTTATGATATTAAATTGGAAACGATTATGAAGTATGTCAATTATCTTACTAAGCCATTCGCACTTGTTGAGTTAAATAAATTCGATTGGAAACAAAGTAAAGTATTCTCTACCTCTAAAAAATTCTATTCGATTGACACAGGACTTTTGAGTTTGTATCGCCCGTTTAACGAGAATTATCCGTATCGTTTGGAAAATGTTTTATTTCTAGAGCTAAAACGAAGTAATCGAGAAATGTATTATGGTTTAATCGAGAACAATTCCGAAATAGACTTTTTGACCCATTCCCATTTGGAAGATTGGCATCTCTACCAGGTAACCGCAGAATTAAAAGAGGAAAATTTAAAACGGGAACTAAATGCTTTTTACCTCGCCGACAAATATTTAAAAGAAGGCAAATGCACAGTATTCACATTGGAAGAAGACCAGAAATCTTTTACTTTTAAAGGTGTTGAGATTCAGCAGAGAAATATAATTCAATATTTACTTTTTGGTGAGAAGTAAAATTTCAATGATGAAAGTCATGATATAATTTCTCAAACATTTTCTTTTCTAAAAAAGCAGGGGCAAATAGGCGTAATACTTTTACAAAAAAACCACTTGGATCCATCGTAACGAGTCGTGACTTTGGATTTTCCACTGCGGCTATCATTGCATTAGCCACTTGGTCTGGGGTCAGCAATTTTCCAGAATATTGTTTGTCGTTAAGTTTTTCCCCAGATCCTGTGAGACCCGATGTTCTTAAGTTTGTTTTCGTATAAGGTGGACAGAAAATAATAGAGCGAACGCCAAACTCGGAAAGTTCGATTCGAATGGATTCAAACACTGCATGAAGGGCGGACTTAGAAGAAGAGTAGGCGGCTCGTGCGGGTACTCCGTATAAACCAGAAACAGTGGAGGTCACAATCATTGCCCCCTTTGCACGTTTGATATGTTCAATTAGTTTGGATGTGAGATTGATTGTCCCAAAGAAGTTAATGTCAAATGTCTTTCGAAATACACTGATATCTGTTTCATCAAATCTTCCATGCGTTGTGATTCCAGCATTATTAAATAGTACATCTACTTTATCTGTCTTTGCGGAAATTTGTTTTTGGACATTGAGTATATCTGCATCAACACTAATATCGCATTTGATTGGAATAATTTCTGCATTATGAAATGCTTCTATTTTTTTAGGTTCCCTATCTAGAGCAAAGATTGTACAAGGAATATCTTTGAGTGCGACTAATATTGCTTCTCCGATGCCGCTAGAAGTTCCCGTAATTACGATTGTTTTATTTTGCCAGAATTTTGTGTTCATATTTTTCCTGATTTATTTTTATTTGGAACTGACCAATTTACTGATTCCTAATTTTATTACTTTTTTATGAGCAGCTTCATCGAATGTTAGCCATTTGCCTTTTAGTAAAGCGGCTAATCCAAGGTAACTTGCATCATACCCCGAGATTCCCATTTTTTGAAAGCGATGGATTTCTTCTAGATATTCGGGTGTCACTGAAAATCTATTGAATCCTATGTTTGCTAAAATGTCTAATAAATCTTTATGATTTTTATGGATGGAGCCTAATACTCTGTAAATGACATGATTTAGCTCAAAAAAAAATAATTCTGGAATTGCATAATTGGTTGGATGATCTAATATGTCTTCTAAAATTTCTAATGCTTTGTCGGAATGCTCTTCATCAACAAACCACTTTACTGCAACAGAAGCATCAAGTATCCAAATCATTTCTTAGTTTCTTTAATTCAAGAGTTGAATTCTTTTTGCTTTTAACAAGATTCTTTTTAAACCGCGCAAGGATTTCCTTTTTTTTCTCTGTTTCTTTGTAATCTACAAATCTATTTTTAAAAGTTTCTATAGATATTAGTACGGCGACTGGAGTTCTGTTTTTCTCTATGATGATTGGTTCATCATATTTTTCGAGTTTTTTTAAAACTCCACCGAAAGAATTTCTAATCTCTAGAGCATTTACTTGCATACTTGAAGTGTATAGGAGAGTGTATACCTACGTCAATAGTTTTTTGAAAATTTATATATTTAAAAAAATACTCCACATTGATTTTCGATCTGGGTTTTATAAAGCGGGTATATGGTGGAATTATAATGAATGGAATCTAACATCACCGCAGAGTTCGGTGGATCATTTTCTCCTACTCCAAAAATCGGCAGTGGATCAATGTAACAAGAAGTAAGCTGACTAACACCAGCGTTGACTGGATTTTTTGCCAGATTTTCATTGGAAAGTAAAACAGGATGAATTCCTATAATTACAATGTTCGCGTTCCATTTTTCTTTCACTCGAAGAGTAACTTTTTTCATTGTATCAATACTCGTTTGGCTGGGGAGTTGTTTTAATACTCCGTTACCATCGCCTGTTGCAATGATTACATTTTGTGGATTACATCGAATTGCCTCCATTTGGTAAAGATAATCACAGGCTGTATTTCCGGAAACCGCATAATTATATGTTAGGCTTGTATTGTAGAAACTCGATGTTCTTGCCAAATCCATCGTGGAATCTCCGATGATTATATTTTGGCAAGTGGTTGGATAGTTTTTAAATTCAACATTATAATAGTCTTGGTACAATGAGTTTAGGGATTTGTAATGCGTTTTACAATCATTCGGGTCTTTGTTTTGTTGGGAGACTACGGCTAACAGTAATAATTCGCTTTTTCTTGGGTGAGATTCTTTTTTGTTTTCGCAGTTGAATACAACAAATAGGATTAGCAGGATTTGTATCCTAAGTAAATTCAGATGTCGAAATTGTTTCAATAAGGAAAGCATAGGGCTTGATTCTTGTATCTTTCAACAACTAGCTCATCTTGCATTCTTGGAAAAAGATTTATTTTTACATATAGGATTTCAATAAATACTTGCTAAATCGGGCTAATGTTTTTTTTTGAATTGAGCTAAAAACCGTAGCTCGGAGGCGATAAATTGCAGAAAAATATACCAATTGCCAAAAGAAAATACCCATTCGCTTTAAAAAGAGCCTCGCTATCGCTATTTTTGGCAATTGGGAATACTGAACTTTTTTTAAAAAGGAAAATTACTTTTGGCGTCCGGTATATAAATTCCCTGAAATGTAATAATAGAAAAATAATTTTCTTTTTTTTACTAAACTTTCTGTTCTTTGGATTTCCTATCGCTTATTCTGCACAAGAAATAGTTACACCAGCGAGTCCAGCGCCAAAAGAAGCAGATAATACAAATTCTTCTCTCACACAATCGGAAATTCGAAATCTAAAAAAATGGGAAGTCGGTGGACTTGGAGCAACTGGACTTATTTCAGCTAAAATAAACTACAACCTTACTTCTAGATTTTCAATCGGGTATTCACATTTACATTATAAAGAGGTCGATGAAAAGTTTAGAGTAAATTTTGCTTATAGTAATGCTAAGTTGAGTTACGTTGAAGCGAATTATAAGCATGAAATTGGACGTATTCATTTACGATATTATTTATTTGAAAAGATTCCTTTTTATATAACTACTGGCTTCGGTCGGTATTTCAATGGTTACCTAAAACGATCTTATGATTTAGGAAATTTAGATAGTAACGGGAATTTTTATCCTCATCCAGTGATCAAAGATATAAATTATTCTCCTCACAACTTTTTATTTTTAGGCTTAGGCTTTCAATGGGTTTTTCAAAACGGCTTCTTTCTGGGTATGGAGGCATTTCGTGTTAATGTATACAATTTGCACGCTAAAACTACTTATACAATTCTTGATCCGAATTATTCATCTACATCCTTAGCTCTTAGTTTACTCAACTCGGAGAAAGATAAGATTAAAGGAAACTTTCTGACTGGTGACTTATGGTTTGGTTACGCGTTTTCCTTTTGATATTTTCTTAACGCGAATTTGAAGTAAGGGTTTTTAACCACGCGGACGCTAAAAGATGTAAAGTTTTAGATCCAACCTAGATCATTTTTTAAAATCCGTGTTGCGAAGTATCTGCGTTAATCCGCGTACCAAAAATCCTTATGCAAAATTGAAAGTTTAATAGGAGTTAAACAAACTGTTCTTTCAGTTTAAATATAATCCCATTTACGATCTTCCAAACTGATAGAGGTATAATGATGTTTAGCGCAAATGTAACCAGCCAGCCTGCATAAAACCCACCGAAATAATAGGGATCAATCATATGCATTAAATGAATTGTGATAGGGTGAAGTAGAAATAAAGCAAGGCTATTTTCCCCAATGTAGGCAAATGTCGAGTAGACGGACTTGATTGGTTTGAATTGAATAGGCTCTAGTTTAATTCCAAGGAATGTCAATACTACGAAACAAGCTATTGGATAAAATAAAAAATGATTGGAAATTTCTAAATTCATTTCAATTGTAGAGTAGGCGACAGCACCGAGGTAGAGAAATATAAAAAGTAAAAGTACAGGAAAATAGAGTTTATTCGCTCGGATATTTTCTAGAAAAATTTCTTTATTCGTAAGAAGGCGTTTTGCAGAAAATCCAACTACAAAGAAGAAAACAAAATTTGTAAAACTAATTGCTTCAAATCCTCCAATGGTTGGATCTGTTTTCGGATAAGCGTGATTTGACCAAAAGTTAATGATGAGAGAAAGAGCTGTTATATAATAAAAAGTTTGTTTTTTCCAAGTCCCGATACTTCGAAAAAAGACTGCGTAAATGATATAGAACCCAATTAACAAAGGAACATAATAATAAGGTTGAAAAACTTGCCCCAAAAGAAGTTTAGGAATTATGTCTGTTAAAAAATTTTCTTTTGGATACTTTGTAAAATATCCGAGACAGGCAATGATGACGTAAGGAATAATTAGGTTTTTTACTTTCGAACCCCAAAATGCCCTAAATCCTTTCCATGATAAAAAGAATCCTGACGACAAAATAAAAGCCGGAACACAAAATCGGGAGAAATTTGCCAGAAGTTTGGTTATAATAATTTCTCTGTCCTGTGGATGAAAGAAGGAAAAATAAGAATCAATATGAATTACAACGATCGCACACATCGCAATTCCACGCACGAAGTCAATGACTCTACTTCTTTCCCCCTTTTTTGTTGGGAGATCATTCTCTAGAGTAAATAAATTTTTGAATGACTGGAAACTTACTAAAAGTAAGAGTAGAAGAATCAGACCAAAAAGTTCGATATATAAATTAGTTGTTTGTATCATGGTAATATAGGAAGTTGTTAAATATTGGGCTTTGTAGACCCTAGAATTATAATGTAATATGTTCAAGAAATTTTTGCAAAATGTAAATCGTTTTTCCGAGTTGAGGAACTGAAATGGCATCTATTGTTAGTTTAAAAGCCGGTAAAACAATCTTCAAAGAAGGGGACTTCGGTAAGTCCATGTACATCGTCCTAGAAGGTACGGTGGAAATCTATGTAATTTTAAATAGACAAGAGACACATTTAGCCTCTATGAACCAAGGTGATTTTTTTGGGGAAATGGCTTTGTTCCGCGACAAACCTAGAAGTGCTTGTGCGCGGGTAATCACAGATGTGCGTTTGGCAGTAATTGAAAGTAGGGCGCAGTTAGAAAAATTTCTTTCGGATAATCCACTATTTGCCGCTAAGATGGTAAATATCATGGCTGCAAGACTTGCGAATACGAACGATTTACTCTTTCAAAAAATCAACGAACTTTCCGCTAAAAAAATGGAATTCCAGTGAGTTTTACTTTGTGAATTTTTTTTCTTCTTTTCAATCTGGTGGATTTTTGATGTATCCGCTAGCGCTCATCGCATTTATCAATACTACTTTAGTGATTCATTTATCTTCTATCTTTTTTCTTTTTCTAAAAGACCTTCGGTTCGTTCGTAAAGATATTTCCCCGTCCACAAATTTGATAAAATCCTTATACGAATCTTCTAAATTGCATTCTCATAAAAGAAAATTTTGGAATAGTTTTGAAGACAGTCTTGGACTTTATGAAAGAAGAATTTTCTGGTTGAGTAATCTTTCCGGCATATCTACATTATCCGGTCTACTTGGAACTGTAATTGGAATTTATCTTTCCTTTCAAAATATGAAAGTTAGCGGCTCGGCTTCTGCGGAAGTTTTTGCAGATGGTATTAGTGTTGCCCTTCTGACAACAATCGCTGGACTTATGATCGCAATTCCTTCTATGATTTCGTTTTATATTCTAAAACATCTTTTGGAAATCATAGAAGAAAAAGCTTATTCTATTTTATTTACTCACCCTACGCAAAATTAGGCATTTATGAAAATTTTGATGAAAATAAGAGTATTAGAAAAAGCTAATGAATTAATAAATCTTGTGCTGAGCTTGTCGAATGTATTAATAGCCTGCCTTATGTTGCGCCCACTCGGAAGCAACATTGAGTTTAGCATGCCCACCGCTAGGTGCCAATCTCTTTTGAACGTTTGGCTCACCTTGCATAAGGTGAGTTATTTAAAAACTAATGCGTTATAACAAGAAATTTCCTAGGCGTAGAAATGGAGATTCCGCCATTGATATGTCGAGTCTAATGGATATTATCTTCATACTTTTAATTTTTGTGATGATGAGTGTGAGTTTTGCTAAAAATTTTAAACAATTAGAAATTGATCTCCCTAAAAGCCAGACTGGGACTTCGGAACTTTCTCCCGATGTTCAGATTTCTATTAAAGTAAATGAAAAGATTTATTTGGAGGAAAAGGAAATTACTTTAGATGAGCTAAGCAATTTTGCAAGTCAGGGTAATTTTAGGGACAAAGTAGTTAGTGTAAATGTAGAGCGCAAAGTTTCGTATGAATCTTTCTTGCAAGTTGTAGATATTTTAAAGCAAGCTAGGATTAAAAAGCTAAATTTGGGTACGGAGTAAATTTCTCCTTTTGTTAAAAAATATTGATTTACAATTTTCATTTTTCTTATCCAATTTGGAATAATGGCATAGAAAGAGTGGAGTGAACGATGGATTCCTATTTAGAATTTGTAATAGAACGGCTTGGTCTTAAGGGAAATGTTACAGCAAAAGCAATGTTTGGTGGACATGGGATTTATTATGGTGATTTGATGTTTGGGCTGGTGGCAGATGGAGTTTTGTATCTCAAAGTAGCGGAGTCCAATATCAAGGATTATATACAAGCTGGTATGAAACCTTTTAGCTATGAAGCAAAAAGTGGGAAACCAATTTCTATGTCTTATTGGCGTTTGCCGGAGGATATTCTAGAGTCTAACGAGGATTTGCCTAAGTGGATAGATAAAGCAATAGATGCGGCTAAAACCGCTAAACCTAAGAAATCTTACTTATCAAAATATAAATCCATTAAATCAAAAGTTGCCGCCAAAAAGAAAAAATTAGTTTCTAAAAAAAAGAAACCAGTCACCAAAAAGAAATCGAAGGCAATTCCTAAGAAACCCGTAGCAAAGAAAAAAAAGAAAAAATAAATATCTAGAGTTTTCTATGAATCCCAATCACAGAAATATCATCTTGGGCGGGAATACCGCCCATAAACCGCTTTTGTGCTCTCAAAATTTCATCGACATATTGTCCGATTGGAATAGCTTTAGAATTTGTGATTAACTCTTCCACCCTTTCTTCACCAAACTCATCTTTTTCTGCGTTCCACTCCTCAGTTAAACCGTCGGTAAATAGAAGTAATCCGCTGTCTAAGTGAAATTCTTCTTCCCTTGAAGTATACTGTGTTTTAGTAAGAGCACCTACAATTCGACCTGTTTTCTCTAATTTCAGAATCTCATTTTTATGAATTAAAAACTGGGGAGGATGACCTGCAGAAGAATAACGAATTTTATTTTTATTTGTATCAATATCTACTATGATGCAAGTAAAGAATTGGTTCAGATTTTGGAACGAATGTAAAAATTCATTATTCAAATAATAAAGAAGTTCATGTACACTGTATATCCCTCTTTTTAAAGATTCGTAAATTGTTTTAATTGCCATTGTGATTAATGCCGCTTGCACACCATGACCTGTTGCATCTGCTAGAAATACTCTTACAAGACCAGGACGAAGCTCCGTGATATCAAAGAAATCTCCACCAACTTCCGTAAGTGGAAGATAACGAACCGTAATCTCTAATTCTCCCATTCTTTTATCTGCTTGTGATAGAATACTGGATTGAATTTTTCTGGCAGTAGAAAGATCGCTTTGAATTAAATTTAAATTTAACTCTAACTGCTTTGTTAAGTCTTCCTTTTCTTTTATATTGGTTCGAATTTTATCTAATACCAGGTTGTATCGTTCTGCGATTTGACCTACTTCCGTGAAAGGTTCTATGGATACATTTTTACTCAAGTCGCCTGTTCTTTTTTGGTATTCCATTTCTAAAAATAAGTCAGTTAATTCAGTGGTTGCTCTATGTTCTGCGTAATTTAACCCTTGGTATTCATTTGGCTCAGATACTCGAAGCCTGTAAAAGCGATTTATGGATCCTAATAAAATAGAACTTAATCCAAAAGCAAGTCCAGCACATGATATAACGCCTATCGCTTGTATTTGAATTTGCTCAAATCTACTTAGTCCGGTTGATAAAATTTCTAAATTTCCGAAAATTCCAACTGCTAAAGTTCCCCAAATTCCGCCGGTGAGGTGAACAGGAATTGCCCCCACCGCATCATCTAATTTTAATCTATCTAAAAGAAGCCTGGTTTCAAACATTAAAATTCCTGCAAAACAACCGATAATCATTGATTCAAACGGTGTTACTGCATGACAGGATGCGGTAATTGCAACTAAACCTGCCAAAGCACCATTTAGTGGTAGAGTAGCCTCTGCATATTTAAGTCGAATCCAACCGTAGATGAGTGCAGATGCCATTCCACCTGCTGCGGCTAACATTGTATTTGCGATAATACTTGGAATTTTCGCAGAGAAGGCAAGTGTACTACCTCCATTAAATCCAATCCAACCGAACCATAGAATGAGAGTTCCAAGCATTGCTATTGGAAGATTGTGTCCTGTAATATTTCTAACAGATCCGTCGTTGCCGTATTTGCCAGCGCGGCTACCGATAATCGTCATTGCTACAAGTCCGACCCATCCCCCAATGCTATGAACTACTGTTGAACCAGCAAAATCAATAAAACCCTTTTTGCCAAGCCAGCCAGTAATACTTGTCCAATCGCCAAGGTTTTTTCCCCAAGCCCAATGCCCGAAAATTGGATAGATTGTAGATGATATAACTGCGGTTACTATTAAATAGGCTCCAAATTTCATTCTTTCGGCAACTGCACCAGATACGATAGTCGCCGCAGTTCCACAAAACATAAGTTGAAATAAAAAAAATACAGGAGTTTCTGGGTGTTCAATAGAAAAGGTAGGGAAAAAATTATCAATTCCAATCCAGCCATTGTTACTTGATCCATACATAAGTCCGAATCCAACCGAGTAAAAAACTAAGGTAGCAATTCCAAAATCGGTAATATTTTTAATTGCAACGTTGATTGAATTTTTTGTTCTAGTAAGTCCAGACTCTAAGCATAGAAACCCAGCTTGCATAAAAAATACAAGACCCGAACAAATAATCATCCAGAGTATGTCGAAGTTTGTTTTTAGCATTTTATTTTTTCGAAAGACTCTTTGCCTTCTCTACTAATTGTACAAATTCGCTACGGTATCCTTCTTTATCTTGTCCGAGAGACTTTTTAGCTAGTTCATAAGTATCTTTCCAATTTGCTTTCCCTTTGTATTCAGAATCTCGAAGTAACATTCCGAAGGCTGCCACTGATGAGGCAAAACGAAAATCATTCGAAGTTTGTCCAAAATCCAAAATATTATACTGAATTGGAAAACTGAGCAGAGAACTTTTATTTCCATTTGGTTCCTTGTATCTAAATTTTATGGTTAAAATTTCATCCGAATCCGAGGCTTTCGAATTTTTTCGATCGTCTTGGTATTTTAAAGGGTCAACAGGTGGAGTGGATGATTTATTTTGTGTGGGGGATAATTCGTATAAGGCGGTAACATAATGCCCAGAGCCAATTTCACCTGCATCTTTTTTATCATCGTTAAAATCTTCATTACGGAGTAGGCGATTCTCATATCCAATAAGTCGGTAAGATTTTATATACTTGGGATTAAATTCTAGTTGGAGTTTAACATCTTTTGCGATAGTGACTAACGTTCCACCAGATTGAGTGACGAGCACTTTTCTTGCTTCCATTAGCGAGTCTATATACGCATAATTTCCATTACCCTTGTTAGCAAGTTGCTCCATTGTAGTGTCTTTTATATTTCCAGTGCCAAAACCAAGGACAGTTAAAAATACTCCTGATTCTCGTTCTTTTTCTATTAGGCGAATTAATTCTCCCTGACTGGAAATCCCTACGTTAAAGTCTCCATCTGTTGCGAGGATAACACGATTAATCCCACCTTTCTGGAAATTTTGACGGGCTATTTTATACGCAAGTTGGATTCCTGCTCCTCCATTTGTGGAACCACCCGCTTCCATTGCGTCAAGTGCCTCTGCAATTTTTTCCTTTTTGTCGCCAGAAGTTGGTTCAAGTGCAAGACCGCTTGCGCCTGCATAAACAACAATAGAAATTTTATCTTTTTCTGTCAATTCGCTCAGTAATAATTTAAGTCCTTGTTTGACTAATGGCAATTTGTCTGGAGTAAGCATCGATCCAGATACGTCCATGAGGAATACTAAGTTTCGAGGAGGAATATTTTTCTTTTCAATGGAAATTCCTTTGAGAGCGATTTTCATTAAGTAGTTTTCAGGTTTCCACGGGGCTGTAGAAATTTCAGTTGCAACGGAAAATGGTGCTTTGCCTTCTGGCTCTGCATAATTGTAAGAGAAGTAATTGATTAATTCTTCAATTCTAACGGCATCTTTCGGCGGGAGTGATCCACTATTTAAATAACGTCTAACGTTTGCATACGAAGCAGTATCCACATCTATCGAAAAAGTAGAAAGTGGATTTTGTTTTACATCTAAAAATGGGTTGTCTGTTATTTTATCATATTGTTCAGTATTATAATCAACGTCTTTATACCCAGGCGGGAGTTGTTCGCCCTTACCCGCTACATTGCCTTGCTTTTTGTCTTTCGATTTTATTCCTGATTTAGATGGAGATGTTGGATAATGTCTATTTTGCTCTCTTGCTGGCTGGTTTATCGTTTGCCCGTCTGTTGCAACTGGAGTAGATGAATACTCCTTATGAGTTGTAGTCCTTGGATACTCTTTCTTTTCGGATTGTCCGCAAGAAATCAAAAGGCTAATAGATAATAAGAAAGTTAAAAACGTTAGGGTAAATGTTCTGTTTACTATAGATTTTGCGCTCATGATTTTTTATACTCCTGAAGTATAGATTCTACTGCGGTTCTAATTGAAATTCTATTTTCTTTTACATCGTTTTGCAATTTTGAAATGAGAGGATTGTTTTCTTTTAAATGCTGTATTTCGTAGTAAATTTTATTTTGTAAATAAGACCAGAGCCATTTATCGTATTGAGTTTTGCGGTTAATAGTAATTTGTCCACCGGATGCAGTCACAAAGTTCTGAATTTTTTCCCATACTTCAGGAATCCCAATTTTTAAAAGAGAACTAATTGTAAGAACGGGAGATGTCCAGTATTTGTATTTGGGTTTAAATAAACGAAGCGCATTTTCGAATTCATGCCGTGCATTTTCGGCATTGATTTTATTGGCTCCGTCTGCTTTATTAATTAAGATAAGATCAGCCATTTCCATAATGCCTTTTTTGATTCCTTGCAATTCATCTCCAGCACCAGCAAGTAAGAGTAGTAAAAATATATCTGTCATATCAGCAACGGCTACTTCTGATTGCCCTACACCAACTGTTTCCACAATGATTACTTCGTAACCAGCCGCTTCACATAAAAGAATTGTATCTTTTGTTTTGCGAGTTACACCACCAAGATTTCCACTTGTCGGAGAAGGGCGGATAAATGCATTCATACTTTGTGTTAGTTCCGGCATACGAGTCTTATCCCCTAGAATACTTCCACCGGTAATAGGAGAGGTAGGGTCTACTGCAAGAACGGCAACTTTTTTCCCTTGCGAAATTACATACATTCCAAATGCTTCAATGAATGTGGACTTACCAGCACCCGGAACTCCGCTAATTCCAATACGAATAGAAGAAGTATGTTTTTTTGATATTCCAGAAAGAATTTCATCGGCTAGTTTTGCATCTTCCTCACGGCTACTTTCTACGAGGGTAATAGACTTTGCGAGGGCTCGTCTGTTTCCTTCTAAAATTCCTTGGACTAATTCTTTCGGGTCATAACTCATTCTAATTTCAATGATAGTAGTCTAAAGCCAATTGTCTAGACCTATTTTGCAAAAGAGACACGCTATCACTAAAGATGTGGAGAATTTCTAGAGAGTCTATTCCCAAAATTATCTATGTCTCAGTGCTTCTGTGGCAAACCATACTGAATAAGGTCGAACTGTCGCAAAATACTTACTTGACATAGATTTCTATATAGTCATAATGGAAGTATTATATGACTATGGAGGATGACTATGAATAATTATTTCAACGTGGCACAAGCAAAGTCCCGATTTTCCGAGGTTTTACACCAAGCAGAGATTAGCCCCCAGTTTATTTCTAGCCGTGGAAAAGAAATAGGAGTCATTCTCAGTAAAAAATCTTACGAAAAACTCCTAAAGATAGAAAGCGATAGTCAACCCCGCACAAAATTAAAAGACTTTCTTGAACTCTCTAAAAATCTCAGGTCGCATTTCCCGAAAAAACTACCCACCTCCAATCGAAAATCTCGCCCTAACCCAGACTTCAACTAAAATCGCTTGAGTAAATATCTCTTAGATACCAATGTAGTTTCGGAGCTTGCCCGAAAGATACCAAATCCTTCTGTAATAGAATTTTTCGAATCTCTAGATGAAATTACTTTAAGTGTTGTCACTATCGAAGAAATTGAATTTGGAATTGAGAGACTTCCAACAAATCAAAGAAAACATTTATGGAAATGGTGGTCTGCTTTATTGTCTCTGCCTCCTATCGTTCTAGGTATTGACGAAAAAATTGCAAAGCTCGCAGGAAACTTGCGGGCAAAACAAGAATCAAAAGGCAAAAGTCGCACTCAGGCGGATATGCTCATTGCCGCTACCGCAATTTCTAATGGGTTAATTCTTGTTACCCGCAACACGAAAGATTTTTCCGAGTGCGGAGTAAGCGTATTAAATCCATTTTAAAGATTGGCAGAGTTAAAGAATCAGTGACCTTCGAATTCACAAATGGCGTAGACATCAACGCCGAATTTTTCTTTTATAATTTTGGCTCCACCCAGTTCAGGCAAATCAATAATTACCCCGGCTTCATGGATTTCCCCACCCAAAGCGCGGATAAGCTGAATTGCCGCTCCTAGAGTTCCACCTGTAGCGATTAAATCATCCATAATGAGAACTTTATCACCTGGAACGATTGAGTCTTTGTGAATTTCGACAACGTCCGTTCCATATTCGAGAGCGTATTCTTGTTTGAGAGTTTCTCCGGGTAGTTTTCCTTTTTTACGAATAGGAACAAGTCCTACTCCTAGCTGGAAAGCAAGTGCTGCTCCTGTAATAAATCCTCTTGCTTCTATAGCGGCTACTTTTGTGATTCCTTGTTTTTCATAACGTGCTACGAAAGTGCCTATCGTAAGCGCAAGTCCTTCTGGGTCGAGTATGAGAGATGTGATGTCTCTAAACATAATTCCAGGTTTTGGCCAATTCGGGATAGTTCTAATTTTTGATTTAACGATAGACATGTTTTTACTTCCTTTTGTTACTACCAGTTTTGAAAAGTTTTTCATTTCGTAAATCAGAAATTTAGGGAAGGGATTTGCGGCGTTTTGTCCTTGCGGGCACTTCGATACAAAATTTATTGCGTGAAGATGTAATAAATTTCATGGATTCGACTAAGCTCAGTGACCGGACTTTATAATGCAGATTCATTTTGTATCGAATGTGCGGCGATAACACCAAAGGATTTATGTAACAGTCTTTATTATTTTAAATTTTAGTTGACCAAATCAGTGTATCCCTTTTATACTACACTTGGTGAAAAGGGTAATAGAGTTTTTAGTCAGGGAAAATGGTAAAAGTCCAGCTTTAGAGTTTTATAATAGTCTGGATGATAAAATTAAAAATAAGTTTCAGTTTCTTTTTACTCGGATGGAAGAGTTTGGAGCAATTTCTGATCCAACAAAATTCAATACGGATTATTTTAACGCATGGATTTATAAAAAAAGATCAGAAAATACCTGCAAGAGAATTAGAAAAAGCTCGAATCGCAAGGAGGGAATATGAAAGTTAAAGCAAAAACAATTTCTTTTAGAAAAGTCTTAAACGATGAATTGAAAGATCCCAAGAAAAAGAAAGCCTTTGAAGAAGGTTATAAAAATTTCCTGATTTCTGAATTGGTGCATTCACTTATGCAAGATGATGAACTTTCGGTTCGAGAACTTGCAAAGGCATTAAATATTTCAACCAAAACAATCACATTAATCAGAAGCGGAAAAGAAAATCCGAGAATAGATACTTTAAAAAAGATTTTGAATTATTTAGGTGCTGAAATTCAAATTGTAAAAGAACGAAAAGTGCTTGCGATTATTTAAAAAGCATTATCTGTATAAATTTGTAAGACGTGGTTGAAATTTTGAACAATAAAATAAAAGTTTTATTTGTATGCCTTGGTAATATTTGCCGCTCGCCTGCTGCGGAGGGTGCATTCAAACACCTTGTCCAGAAAAAAGGGTTAGAAGATTTATTCGAAATAGACTCTGCCGGAACTGCTGATTATCATGTGGGAGAACTGCCACATGAAACAACTAGGTTAGTTGCGAGGGAAAGAGGTATTACCCTCACTCATCACTGTCGTCAATTTGAGTCATCCGATTTCAAAAAATTTGACTATATACTTGCAATGGACAATTCCAATTATCGAAATATAATTTCTATGGCACGGGATGAGAGTCAAAAACAAAAAGTAATGAAGTTTCGAAAATTTGATTCAACAGTGAAAGGAGAGCCAGATGTACCAGATCCATACTATGATGAAGTATCAGGGTTTGAGCATGTACAAGATATTGTAGAAAGGTCATCTTTGGGCTTTTTAGATTGGATTTTACAAAATCATAATATTTCAAGTGAAGTAGTAGAGGAATACGAGGAGTAACCGATGGCAGAAGAGAAACACGTAGTAATCGTTGGTGCCGGGTTTGCCGGTTTACAAGCGGCTAAAAAATTAGGAAACCGAAAAGGAATTAAAGTTACGGTAGTCGATAAGAATAATCACCATTTGTTTCAACCACTTCTTTATCAAGTAGCAAGCTCTGTTCTAAGTCCTGCGGATATTGCAATTCCCACTCGCTCCATCACTACTGATTTGCAAAATATTTCGATTATCATGTCAGAATTGACAGAAATAAATAAAGAGCATAAAAAACTGCATCTAGAGCATACTACCATTCAATATGATTATTTGATTCTTGCTATGGGCGCGAGGACTAGTTATTTCGGAAATGATCATTGGAAAAAGTTTGCCCCTGGAATGAAAAATCTAAGTGATGCGCTAAAGGTTAGAAAAAATATTTTGGTTTCTTTTGAAAGAGCAGAACTCGAAACCAATCCAGCAAAAGTAGCGGAACTTTTAAACTATGTAGTGATTGGTGGTGGTCCGACTGGAGTTGAACTTTCTGGGGCTATTGCCGAGTTGTCGCATCAAATTATTCGAAATGATTTTCGTTTTATTGATTCTTCTTTAAGTAAAATTACTCTTATAGAAGGTGGATCGAGATTACTTCCTTCTTTTTCGGAAAAATCATCTGAGGTAGCCCGTAAAGAATTAGTCAAACGTGGTGTGGACGTTAGGTTAAATACCCGCGTGACAGATATTGACGAAGAAGGAGTCCATATTGGTTCTGAAATTATTAAATCGAACAATATTATTTGGGCGGCTGGAGTTGCGGCTAATCCGTTTTCGGCGAAGTTAGGAGTAGAGTTGGATAAGTCAGGCAGAGTAATTGTAGATAAATATTGCGCAATTCCTAGTAATCCTGAAATTTTTTGCATCGGAGACATGGCGAATTTTAGCGAAGGGTTAGAGCGTCCACTTCCTGGAGTTTCACCGGTTGCCATGCAACAGGGACGTTATGTGGCAGATGTCATTATGAATGAAATCAAGGGAAAAGAACGAAAGGCATTTCAATACTTTGATAAAGGTAGTATGGCGACTATCGGTCGAATGGACGCTGTTGCAGAGATGGGTAAACTTAGATTATCCGGATTTGTAGGTTGGCTTGGGTGGCTAGTTATCCATCTATTTTACCAAGTGGGATTTAAAAATAAAGTGTCTATTTTGATTACATGGATTTGGAGTTATATTTCCTTTCAGGCGGGAGCGAGACTTATTCAAAACGAAGACGATTAATCTTCTTCGTTAATTTCTATGTCTTTGGAACTAAGCGGTTTTAGAATTGCGCTATTGATAATATCGTAAACTAGATTGTCAATGATTGCTCCTTTTTGCCAGAGTGCTTCTGACTCGGTACCAACAACGTCTTCTAGTAGGTTATCGGAATATACCACCATACATTCATTTGCATTTTCATCTGGTGTCATTAGCACTTCTTCTTCGCCTGACAAAACTATGCTAATAGTAAATAGTGTGTAATCCTCTAGACTTTTATACTGATAATAATCCATGATTTTATAAAAATTTTCTTTGGTATCAATTAGAATTTGCACTTCATACGTGTTCCATTGAATGCATTTAAAACTAAGAACCTGACCTAAGTATTCTGGCATAATAGTTAGAGTAAATTTCTATTTTCTCATGTCAAATCGTATTCACTGGGATTGAATTATCGCCCAAATGGTATATAAAACCATTATTCCATTATACTAGATAAAAATTCTAATATATTGACAATACTTGTATTATTTTCGATATGGTAAAGATACACTAAGAATTGAGGTAGCAGCCGTGGCGAAAGAAGAATCCAAAATCACGAACGAAGAAAGAATTAAAAAAGAGAAACACCCTTTAAAATTGCGTCCAGAAATCGACAAATGGGCAAAAGAAGGTTTTCAAGCGATTCCAGAAGATGACCATATTCGTTTTAAATGGTTTGGTTGTTATCTCCAAAAGCCTAAAACAGATGGTTACTTCATGATGCGTATGCGTCTTCCCGCAGGTCAGTTTACTGCAAGTCAAGGTCGGGAAATAGCAAAATTTACAAAAGAAAGAGCACGTAATCTAATTGATGTCACTACTCGTCAGTGTTTTCAAGTGCATTGGTTGACGATAGCCGATATACCTCCAATCATTGATAAGCTAGAAGAAATTGGTCTCGGAGTTCTAGGTGCCTGTGGAGATATTACGCGTAACGTTACGGGAAATCCACTCGCTGGAATTGATCCAGATGAATACCTAAATGCAACAAATTTAATTTCTCGTTATGTAAAAGAAATTTCTGAGCGTCCTGACTTAGGAGATTTACCTCGTAAGTTTAAAGTATCTATCTCCGGCGCACCGCATAATTTGGCGCAACCGGAAATCAATTGTATTGGGGTTGTCGGCGCAAAATTAGACGTAAACGGTGAAACTAAATACGGTTACACAATTCGTGTAGGTGGTGGGCTTTCTACTAACCCGTACTTTTCTAAATGGTTGAATGTATTTTTGAAGGACGATGAAGAAGTTCTTCGTGTATGTGCCGGGCTAACAGAGTTATACCGCGATTTTGGAAATCGGGAAAATCGTCGTAAGTCTCGTATGAAATTTCTCATGGAAGCTTGGGGTCCTGAAAAAATGAGAGACGAGTTAGAAAAGAAGCTCGGTTATAAACTAACTGATTATCCAAATCCACAACTAGTTGAAAGAAATTCTGATCCTCTTGGTCCAAACAAAATGAAACAAGAAGGAATGAACTACATTGGAGTTCCTATCAAAGTAGGTAGGCTTAGTGGAGATGAGTTAATTACTCTTTGTGACATCGCAGAAAAATACGGTAATGGTCTACTTCGAAATACTAACAAACAAAATGTTTTGATTCTAGGTGTACCTGATGCGAAAGTTAATGATGCTGTGAAAGCACTGGAAGATTCTGGAATCTATACAGCAAAACAAACCAATAATCGAATCGTGTCTTGCACTGGAACTGAGTTCTGTAACCTCGCGATTGTAGAAACTAAGAATAGAACTGCGAAGCTCATTGATTATCTAAACGAAAAAAGTGTAAATGTGGATAATATCAATATCCACTTCTCTGGCTGCACGAATAGCTGTTCTCAATATTCTATTGCGGATATCGGTTTCATTGGTGGAAAAACCAAGGGCGAAAATGACGAAATGGAAGAAGCTTACATGCTTCACCTCGGTGGCTCTATCGGGAATAATCCATCTTTTACTCACAGTGTATTAAAAGTAAAAGCAGATACTTGTGGACCGATTGTAGAGAAGCTGGCTAATCACTATTATGCAAAGAAATCAAACGGGCAATCTTTCCGTGATTTTTACAAGGATTACGAAAAAGAACAAGTGGCTGATTTGCTTGGCATTGAACTTCCAAAAGGAGACTAGTTAAAGTAAGTAATTTAATGAGAGTTAAGTTGATATTAAAAAATACTTATCTTGTCATTCCCATGCGAAGGCGTTGGGCGCGTTCAAGCGCAGGGCGGATTTTTTGTCGGGAATCTCAACTTCTAGAGACCCCCGACAGAAAAACTCGGGGGTGACATTCGTGCTAATGAAGTTAAAATATCGAATCTCTTTCGTTTACTTTCTAAACTTTACCTGAAAATTATGCAAAATATAGACGAATTTAACCAGAAGTTTCAAGTTTCTAATACGAAAGAAATTTTACAACTTGCCCTTGCCAAACACAAGGGGGGCGTTTTATTTTCTTCGAGTCTCGGCGCGGAGGATCAGGTTTTAACTGACCTAATTCTTTCGATTGATAAATCGGTTACGATTGTAACGTTGGATACTGGTCGTTTGCCTTACGAGACATATAAAACGATTGAGGACACTGAAAAAAAATACGGAATTAAAATCCAAGTCCAATTCCCTGATTATATTTCTGTTGAGAAAATGGTGAAAGAAAAGGGAGTTAACCTTTTTTATGAGAGTGTTGAGAATCGAAAAGAATGTTGTTCGGTTAGGAAATTAGAGCCATTAGCCCGTGCGATGAAAGATAAAAATCTTTGGATCACAGGACTTAGGAAAGAACAGTCTGTTACCCGCTCTGATATGAAGTTTGCAGAATGGGATGACAAGTATGGAGTTTTAAAAATAAACCCACTCTTAAATTGGACAGAAAAACAAGTCTGGGATTATATCAAAGAAAATCAAGTTCCTTACAATGAGCTACATGATAAAAACTATCCAAGCATCGGCTGTGCTCCTTGTACAAGAGCGATTGAAGAAGGCGAAGATTCTCGCGCTGGAAGATGGTGGTGGGAAGATCCTGCCACTAAAGAATGTGGCTTACACTGGAAAGATGGTAAGTTAGTTCCAAATAAAACGAAAAGCGACAAATCCATGTTTGTCTAAAGGAAAAAATTGTGAGTAAATATCATTTAAGTCATCTAGAAGAGTTAGAAGCAGAATCAATTTATATAATGAGAGAAGTGGCTGCCCAATTTGAAAAGCCAGTTCTCCTATTCTCAGGCGGTAAAGATTCTATTACGCTGGTTCGTTTGGCGGAAAAAGCATTTCGTCCGGCTAAGTTTCCTTTTCCGCTCTTGCATATTGATACAGGGCATAATTTTCCAGAAACAATTACTTTTCGAGATGAAATGGTAAAACGAATTGATGAGAAGTTAATCGTGCGTTATGTGCAAGACTCAATTGATAAAGGTAGAGCAGTTGAGGAAACCGGACGTATCCCCAGCCGAAATAAATTGCAAACGATTACTCTCTTAGACGCACTAGAAGAATTCAAATTTGATGCAGCCTTTGGTGGGGCAAGAAGAGACGAAGAGAAAGCTCGTGCAAAGGAAAGAATTTTTTCTTTCAGAGATGAATTTGGTCAATGGGAGCCTAAGAAACAACGTCCTGAATTATGGAATCTTTATAATGGTAAAATTCAAAAAGGGGAGCATATACGTGTTTTTCCCATTAGCAATTGGACAGAGATGGATGTTTGGCAATACATCTTAAAAGAAAATCTTGCAATTCCAAGTATATATTTTACTCACAAAAGAAATTTGTTTATGCACGACAATATGCTTCTCAGTGTTTCGGATGTAGTAAGACCCGCGCCGGATGATGAAGTAAAAGAAATGCAAGTTCGTTATAGAACGGTAGGCGATATGACTTGCACTGGTGCAGTTGTTTCTAGCGCATCCAATATCCCAGAAATTATCCAAGAAGTTGCCTCTGCCCGTGTTACAGAAAGAGGGGGACGTGCTGATGACAAACGTTCGGAAGCGGCAATGGAAGAAAGAAAGAGGGAAGGATACTTTTAGTTTTTTTTTGAAAAACTTGACAAATTACTGGTATTACTTAAATTGAAAAAAGTAATACCTTTAGGAGGCAAGATTATGGACAGGGCAAATTTAAAAACCATTACCATGAAAATAACAGAAGCAATGGCTGAGGATATTCAAACTTTAACCAAAGATTTAGATATAAGCCAATCCGCTTTCGTGAGAGATGCCATCATTGATTATATGACAAAAATTCATTCCGAAAATAATGCATCCTTTGCAGAGAAAACTAAAAAGTACCGAGGAATTGTTTCTCTCGCTCCTGATTTGTCTACCAACAAGCAGCACTTAGTTGGGTTTGGTCGATGAGATACGTTGTAGACACAGGTGTTCTTGTAGCTTATCTTAATCGAAGAGATAACTTACACGAATGGGCTTGTCGAGAATTGGATAGAGTAAGTCCGCCACTTCTTACATGCGAAGCAGTAGTGGCAGAATCTTGTTATCTGCTACAAGGAAGTGGTGGAGATGAGGCAATTCTCAAAATGATTGAAGATGGGTATATTCAAATTCCATTTAATTTAGCAGAACATGCAAAAGAAATTGGTCAGACATTGACAAAGTATAAAAAACAAAAAGTATCTTTAGCGGATGCATCGCTTGTTAGAATGTTAGAGTTGATAAAAGGTGGAATTATTTTAACTACTGATAGTGATTTCGAAATTTATAGAATCCATCGAAATCGAAGAATTAGTGTTATACATCCCAATTAGAAAAAGGAAAAATATGAATACAGAAACTTATATGAATATGGATATGCTCCGTTTTATTACTGCGGGAAGCGTAGATGATGGGAAGAGCACTTTAATCGGTAGATTACTCTTTGATAGTAAACAAATTTTCGATGACCAAATGGATGCAATTGAAAAATCCAGTGAGAGAAGAGGTGACGGTTATACTAACTTAGCCTTACTTACGGATGGACTCAAAGCAGAAAGAGAGCAGGGGATTACAATTGACATCGCTTATAAATACTTTGCAACTCCTAAGAGAAAGTTTATTATTGCAGATGCACCGGGGCATATTCAGTATACCCGCAACATGGTAACTGGCGCATCTACCGCAAACCTTGCGATCATCCTAATTGACGCGAGAAAAGGTGTAATCGAACAGACCTATCGTCACACCTTTTTAGTTGCACTACTTGATATTCCTTATATTACAGTTTGCATTAACAAATTGGATTTGGTGGATTATTCCGAAGAAGTATTTCAGCAGATAAGAGCGGATTACCTCAAGTTCGCAAGTCCGCTGATGGAAAAAATGGGAATTAAAGAAATTAACTTTATTCCAATTTCTGCGTTAAATGGAGACAATGTAGTAGAGCCTTCTGTGAATATGCCTTGGTACAAGGGAACGTCCCTGATTCAATACCTTGAAACAGTAGATATTGATAAATCGCATAATTATGATTTGCCTCGCTTTCCTGTCCAGTGGGTAATTCGTCCTATTGCAAATGAATACCACGACTATCGAGCGTATGCCGGTATGGTGAATTCAGGTGTATTTAGAAAAGGCGATATTGTTACTGCTCTTCCTTCTGGAACAAAGTCTAAAATCAAAGCTATTGATACTTTGGCTGGTGAGATAAATGAGGCTTTTCCGCCAATGTCAGTTGCTATTCGGTTGGAAGACGAATTGGATATTAGCCGTGGAGATATGCTTGTTAAAGAAAAATTTCCCGTTGAAACCCAAGAATTTGAAGCTTATATTTGTTGGATGGATACGAAGAAGTTACAACTAAACGGCAAATACCTGTTACGCCACACAACCAATTCAGTAAAATGTATTATCAAAGAAATTAAATACAAACTCAATATCAATACTCTAGAAAGAATTGAAAATGTCGAGTCTCTCGAGTTAAACGATATTGCAAAGGTTGTTATCAAAACTGCAAAACCAATTTTTTGCGATGAATATGAAACCAATCGAGGAACAGGGGCTTGTATCATTATCGACGAAGGAACAAACCAGACTTCAGGCGCTTGTATGATTATGGAAGGAGATTTGATCTGAATAGAAAATACCTCCCTATGATGTTGGATGTTTCCAATAAAAACATCCTTCTTCTTGGTGGTGGAAAAGCAAGTGCAGAAAAACTCAGGACTCTTTCCCAATTAGGAAAGCGCATAACGGCAATTTCCCCCGAGTTCATAGAAGAATTTCATTCTTTGGATTGGATAAACTTTGTTTATAGAAAATACGAATACGGGGACTTAAAAGGCTTTGATGTAGTTTACTCAGGTGTAAACGATCGAAATGTCGAAAAAGAAATTTTAAAAGAAGCTAAAGAACGAAATGTCCTGATTAATTTTATTGATAAAGTGGAAGACTCTGATTTTATTTCTGCGTCTACTTTAATTCAGGAAAACTTTTCTATTTTCATTTCTAGTTACGGACGCGCTCCTGGCGGAGTAAAAATGATTCGCCAAGAGCTTGAGGCAAAATTAAATCTAGAAGAATTAGACCAGAAAGTAGGTGTCATGGCGAATGAGAGAGAGGCGAGGAAGAAAGAGCAAGTTTGACACTGTCATCCCCGAATTCCCTTATCGGGGATCTCAATATGTTGAGATTCCCGATAGAAAATTTCGGGAATGACATTTAAAAGGCTAAATTTAAATTATGATAGGAAACTCCTAACATTAAAATTACTATGAATATCCCAATCAATATTCCTTTTGAGGCTAATACTGTTTATCTTGTTGGAGCAGGTTCTGGTGATCCTAAGTATCTAACTCTGGAAGCATATTCGATTTTATTACAGGCAGAAATTATTTTGTATGATACTAATTTAAAATCTCTCTGTGATCTATTTCCGCAGGCTATTTCAGAAACCGTCGGAAAGCGAAAAGGATTTCACGAAAAAAAACAAAACGAAATTAACGATCTTCTAGTAGAGTATGCGAAGCAGGGGAAACGAGTTGTTAGACTCAAAGGTGGTGATGTTAGCTTTTTTGCGCGTGCATCTGAGGAAATTTCAATACTCCAAGAAAACGGGTTTAAAGTAAAACTTGTCATGGGAATTTCCAGTCCACAACTTCTCGCTGGGGCTCTCGGAGAATCTTTGACACATCGAGATTTGACTCGAAGTATTTCTTTTTATAGCGGTTATCGGGATAAATCTATACCACGAGTTGATTTACCAAATACGGATGCGCATATTATTTTTATGGGACTTGGAGATTTGGAAGAGATTGTTGTTATGCTTCTAAACTCCGGCAAATCACCCGAAACCTCTTTTATCGCAGCAAGTAATTTAGGCAGGACAAATCAGCGCATACTAAAGACTACACTCGGAAACGCAATCGAAGAAGTGAAAGCGGCTAATCTAGAAAGTCCTACACTTCTTGCGATTGGATTAGGTCATATTATAGAATAAGCCTGACTAATTCTGAACTTTCCTCAAATCCTTTTAGGTTTGATTCAAAAATTTCGATTTGAATATTTTCTTTTTTAATTAATTCTTTTACTTGTTCATTTTCGTATAGGACCTTTGTAATTACAATGTCACCGCCTTTGCACTTCCCCTCTACTCGGGCAGCGAGGTTTACTGTTTTTCCAAAATAATCCAGCTTTTCGTTTTGGTTTACGGCAAGTACCGGACCGGTATGAATTCCAACTTTGAGGACAATTACATTTTCTCCGTATTCTTTTTTATTAAGTTCTTTTAATTCTTTTTGTATTTGAATTGAGTATAATACCGCGTTAACCGGCAAATAGAAAATTGCCATAATTGCATCTCCGATTGTTTTTACAATGGCTCCATCATATTTAGTTATATTCTGAATTAAAATCTGGAAATGGTTACTAACTGCCCTGTAGGCAAAGGCATCTCCACGAGTATTGTAAAATTCGGTTGAACCTTTTAAGTCGGTGAATAGTATCGATAGATTCTTAACTCCGATTTCTTCTCCAGGGCGAAGTACCTCAGAAGAAAATAATTCTCTAAATTCATGCATTGCAGTGACTTCGGATGCGGTAACAATATTTTCTAACCAAACTGCATGTTCGAGTTTAACAACGATTTCACCCGATCTGTCAGAGTTAGAAAGTAGAAATCTTTTTGTTCCCGGTAAAATATGTATTTTCCGCGTTGTGATCCCATCGAATTGAATTTCTTCTATCTCTTCTCCGGATGCATCAACTGTTATGTCAATGATTACTTTCGATTGAAGACTGTAGAGTTTATAAATGCCGGCTAATAGTTTGTAACCAACTTCTTGCGTTTCATCTGACTGAACTCGGATTTGAAATTTTATATGCGGAGTGCTACCAGGACCGGATGCACAATAAATTCCTCCAAATACAGGACGAATAGTTGGATTGGGGGTAAATGTCAATTCGACTGACTTATCGAAATCTGCCGCATAATCAATATTACACGAAGGACAATGAACTTTCATTTTCATGTCCAACAAAGAATTAGAACTGGATTTTGCTCCACGACAAGAGGGACAAAGTACATCCCAGTTCATATCGAAAAATCCTTCCTTAGTTCCTCTCAAAAAAAATTCTAAAACTTCTTTCTTCTTTTCTTTCCATATTACTGCGAGACGATAGGGGCGAATCTTGAGTAAATCTAAATCTTGTGATTTTAATAAGAAAGAGGCGACTAGATTACAGAGTAAATCGTTATGAGAAATTAGAGAAAATTTATGAAGTAGGTTAGTCAGTTCTTCTGGCTTTATAGTTTTTTTAATTTCTGTTATTCCTAAATTATAGTCGTTAGTCGGTAGAGATTCAACTGATTGGTAGTATTTTTTATATCTAGGAATTACATCTAAATGAAATTTTGCAACGTTAATTGGTGCAACTAATTTCCAACGTAGAATCACTCGAATGGTATTTTTTAGAATAATTTTTTCATCTTTTTCTACTAAGTCTATGCGATGGATGAATCGTTTTAATGGACCTGAAGTATGTTCGCGAACGATCTGAAAATACTTTTCATTGACCCATTCTGGTGACAGCTCTTTAAATTTGAGAGTAAAGCCTGTGCTTTTTAAAATTCCTTCTTTTTGACTTCCGCCCCTTTCGTCCGGAGAATCTTCGTATTCAATTGCCGGTTCTCCAAGAAATTGGTTTGCTCGATCCGTGTCCGATACAAATTTCCATACCTTTTCTAAACCTGCGTCTAGAAGAATCTCGAAACGGAAGATATATTCGTTTGGTAAAATTTCGTAAATCATTTCTAAGCCCTTTTGCGAACTATATTCAAATTGCTAAAAAGTAAACAGTTTATTTGAGTGAATTAGAAAATGTAATAATCAAAAATATAAATTTAATTTTTGAAAAAAAATACAGTGTCAGTTATTGTAATATTTGGAGAACACAATGAATAATAGAATACTAAAAATACTTTCCTTGCTTTTTGCAATCATAACTTTTTTTGAATGCTCCTTATTTCAAAAAGAAAAAGAGGATAAGAATAAAAACTTACTATTACTAGCTGCCGTTGCAAGTAGTAACAGTGGTAATAGAGAGATGTATGCAGGATTTGCAGATATACCAGCTAGCATTTACCAAACAACTTCTTCAGGAAGTGCCTCGATACAGTCGTCATCTAGAACTTTAGCTACAACGGATTATAGATTTAGAAATAGCACTAACACTGCTTCTGTTGCAAATGTGTATGATTTGGTCAGAGCAGCAGCTAAAAGTACAAGATCTATTACTATAACGATTGGTACATTAGTAAGTTTACTTGAGACTTTGAATGTTTCAGTTTCGGACACAGCTATAACAGGAAATAGTTTTTGGGCATTACATCTATCTAAGTTTTCCTATAAGAAAAGTTCGAAGCTAACAGATGGTAAACTCTTGGAAATTTGGTGGAATAGTCCAATTGCCCCTTACAATAACAATAAAGCAATGGAATTAAACTATACCGGTAGTACTAGTGGAGGGAATATTTCTGGTTACCTATGGGTAAGATTTCTTGCTTATCCAGGTGCAAGCAGTCTTTCTACCGCGTATATTAATTTTAGTTATAATGCTAGCACAAACACGCGGACAATGATTGTTATCCTCCAGGACGTAGGAACTTCTAATTCAGACAAGGCTCATTTTTTTGTGCAAGAGGTAAATGGGGTTACTACTATGGATGGCGGGTATTATGTAAGCGACTTCAATCCAAATATAGTTGGAGTTAACGCAAGTAATCGCGTATACGTTTTTAATGCTGCTGGAAATGCGAACTATGCAGTGGTAAATGCTGCTTTTCCGCTATCCTCAGATACTACAACAGCGATTTATGGAAATACTACGCTTGGAAATATTGGGCAAGTTTGGACTAATTTTATTTTAGCAAATTCTACAACTGTTTCCACTCTAAATGGTATAGGATTACCTGCTTGCGATAGTAGCAATATAACCTCGACTTCTTCTGATAATGGAAATCCTACTTCTTTGATTGCCAGCATTTCCGTTTCAAATATGAAAGCATGTCTGGATGCAATTATAACTGCACAAGGTTCTACGAATGCTGTTAAGGATGTATATTTTATTACAAATATTAAAAATCCTGCTTACTTTACTTATTTCGGAAACATGGCTTCTCTTTATGGAGTACAGAGTTTGGATTCATCCGACGCAAATAAAGCTACTTTTGACGCACTGTACTCACAATTAGCAACTAGTGCAAGGACAACATCGGACGGTACTTATGCAGCAGGATTGGATGCTAATACTATATCCACAATTAATATCGTTACGGGCGTTGGAATCCCTGTCGGGTCTACGGCGAATACCCTACCTTCCTTTAACGCACAGTGGGGTGATGGTAGTGCCGGAACCAATTCTGTAAACGGTAGTAGCAATAATTCGGCTCCATTCTAAATTCTGAATACAAATACAACTAATCTATTTTATTTTTTATGGATTAGTTGTATTAGCCTTACTTTTTTTAATTTTTTATTCCTTTCTCAATTTTGAAATTTACTATTTACAAAAGTTCTCATTGCTGATTCAGTGGAAGTTAATGCAATCACTAATGTTATTGCGTAAAAATATATGATTTCTATTTCAGTATGTACTGATTCTATTTAATCGTTGGTCAGGATTTTATTGAAAAGCGAATCAGTAGGAACCATTTTGACTTATTTGAAATTGTAAGATACAATTCTTTTTCTGAAATGGTATAGAAAACGTATTAAAAATTTAAACCTAGGCTGGAATATATGAATCGAATCTTGAATTTTGTTTTTTTACTTTTACTTTCTGTTTCTGTTTTGTATGGAGAACCAAATGCTGATTTATTAGATTCAGCAAGTAGGGGGGATTTGGATGGAGTTAAAAATGCCATTTCCCAAAAAGCAAATATCAACTTTAAAGATTCAAACGGAACAAGTGCGCTCATGCTTGCGGCTAATAATAATCATTTCCAAGTTGTGAAATTTTTAGTGGATAATAAAGCAGATATACTTTCAAAAAATATGTATGGATGGACAGCCGCAGTGATGGCGGGTGCGAGGGGGAATACTTTGATAAAAGAATTCCTCGAAAGTGAAGAAAAACAATTAGTTAGGAGTAGAGCAACTGGAGTTGTGCTTCACATCGCAGGCGAAGTGTATGTCGAAAATAAAAAGTTACGCGTAGGCGATCTGGTATTGGAAGACCAAACTGTATTCGTTGCTAAAAAATCTGTTTGTGATATTCAGGTGAAACAATCTCTTTCCGAATTCATGCTTAGACTTAAAGAACAGACCGTTTTTACTTTAAAATACAAGGAAACTCCAAATGAGAATGTTTTTTCTGGATTAGTAAAACAAGGCTCCGTACTTTTTAAAATCAAAAAAGTTTTTAGTGGAGAAAAGATACAGACATTGACTCCGACGACTGTAGCATCTGTTCGAGGAACCGGCTATGAAGTCTCTGTAGATAAAGAAAAGAATACAAAAATTTCTTTGTATGAAGGTGTGGCTCGAACAAGAATCAGAGCTCCGGAAATCGAAGACGATGCATCGCTTGAAAATACTCCTGAGATTAAAGGGTTGCTTTCTAGTTTAGAGGATAATGGGCAAATTGTTTCTATGGGAAATTCAATAGACGTTACTTCCGAAAAACAAAAGAAAATTTTAGAAAAAGCAAATGCAGAAAGTTTACGAAAGAATGCGTTAGGCGGTGAGTCTACAAACACTGCACCGATGCAAAAATTATCTTTATTATGCTCGGATAGACCAAAGATCAAAAAAATAGATCCAGTTGAGTTGAAGAAAAAACAAGCAGAGTTGGAAGAATTAATTAGTGTCGATCCGTCAGAGTTAAAAAATACCTCGGAGAGTTCCGAGATATTTTCTCTTATTGAAAAACGACAAGACAAATAGATTTACGGGTAATGGCTATTTGTCTTAAACTAACTTTTTAGAGTTTTACGCCTAGTGCTTCGGCAGTGTCCATATTTATTAAACCGTTGTTGCTAGGTTTTAACTTACTGTCTTTTTGGTATTTATCAATTGCATCCAATGTATCTTGTTCTAATTTACCGTCTGTGTTGCCTGGGGAATAACCCTTACTCTTGAGACTTTTTTGAATTTGCGCAATGATCTCAGGTCTTGCATTATTTCCACAAAGAACCTCTGTCCATTCATTTTTTGCTTCTTTAACAGTTACTTTTTTGGTTACAGTTTTATATTCTGCTGGAACAGTGACCATCTTGCGTGTTGCTGGGGCTTTTACGATTTCCTTTTTAACAGTCTTATAGGTAGGTGGTGTTTCTTCATAACAGTATAAATCCCCATCCGCCGATTTCTTCCAGAGCGAACTTCCTGGTTTATCTATAACTTTTTCCTCGATAGTCTCTGTCTCTGCCGGGACATCTTCCATTCTACTAGTCGCTTCGGAAACTAAAACTTTTTCTTCGACGTCTTTCGTTTCCGCAGGGACAGAAGTTTTTGCGTAACAATGACCAGACTTTGCGTTTTCAGGGTATTCACCCGCAGAACGCTCTTTTTTATTATCTTCTACTGATGCGTTTCTAAGTGCCACCTCTTTTGCGCAGTTAACTATTGTTAGTAGGATTCCGAATAATAATAGAATTCCGTAATTCATAAACAAGCTCCTTTATTTTTTTATTTACATTTCTTCGCATAACCCCTCTAAACCGCAATTACATTTCAGTAGAGGGGTGGGATAATTTTAAAAATAAAACTAAGCAGTTTGATTGTTAAAATCTAACGCAAACCAAAGAACTAAAATTGGACTTGCTTTGTCTTCTTTCCACATGGCGGGTCCCATATAAATTCCAGGAGAAACTTCTCGAATTTCGTCGTGAATCTTTGCTACAAACCAAGGATTTTCTGGTTGTTCATAATCCAAAAAGATACATGGTTGGTTATCAATGACTGAAGGTTCTACTCGAATTTCAAATGGAAACCAATCGAAATTGGAAAATAGAAGTTTAACACGATTAATTCCTTGTCCTGTTTGTTTTCCAGAATAAGAAAAACTTTTTCCGTCCCAGGGAAATGCATCGTGAGCAGAAATTTCTTTCATGACATGAAACACTGGAGTTCCGTCGGTTGGACGAACCGTTAACATTCTTCCTTTCGGTTTACCATGGACAGAACGAAAATCCTCAGGAACTGTTCCTTTGCGGTATAACGCATCTAATTCATCCGAATTCATTTCTGCTAGACTATCTAACGTATATTTTTTGCTACTAATTGTTTGACTCATTGTATTCTCCTCTTTTTAACCTTTCTCGAAATGGTTTATCATATCATTGTATTTTTCTAATAAAGCTGGATCTTTTGACTGAATGATCTTTCTCGTTTTTTCTAGAAGTTCATCGTCAGCGTGTTCGTAAATAGTTTGTAATTCCTTCGACAAACCACCATTTAACCCTGCTGCAATTGCACCGTAGATTTTATTGTCATCAAAGCGTTTGAATAAATTTAGAACACGTGACTTGTCTCTAGCATTAAAGGTGACTGAAACTAAATCACCTAAATTTTCTAAACTCCTAGCAATTTTATCCACTGACTCAATAGGCGTATAATCAATGAGACTTCCAATTAAAAAATAATTTTTTCTGGTAATCAATTCATTAACTGCTCGTCGCATTAAGTCATAAGGAGATTGTTTAATCATTTCAGAAATTTTTTCAGGAACCAGGTGCTCCAAAACATCACAAAAGAATTTGATAGAAAAATGGGACGCGATCCCAATAGCATCTTTTGGATGCAGATGATAAGATAGATTAGCCGCAATACTTGCTCCTAAAATATCTTCCGAAACTTTTGCATTCAAAAAATTTGGCATAAATTTACTTACTTTTGCCATAGGCACCCAAATGTCTTTTTGTCCATCTTGCATAAATACAATAATTTGGTTTCGAAGTTTGTTAATTTCTTCTGATTCCAGTTTATTTAGAAAAGACATTTCATTATTTGCTGCACCCAATAGGTTATGAATTGATTTAAGTTCGAAGTCTTTTTGTTCTTGTTTGTCTGACATTACACCGCTTCTTTTGAAAAACACATGTATTCCTAGTAAATAAAGGTAGTCTTATAAAGGCAAGAGAAAATCTGAGAGTAGGTCGATGTTTTACTTTCAAATATACTATAGACTTACAGAATGTTCTCATGATACGCGCTTTCCTACTAACCCTATTCTTTACTTTGGCAATCTATCCGGAATCAGAAAAAATCTCTTGGGCAAATGAAGAGGGAAGTCTAGACTGGAAATCTGCATTAGATAAATGTAAATCCAATGGAATGCGGCTTCCCACAAAAAAAGAATTATTGTCTGTTTACAAATCCCGTGAAATAAAAAAATGGAAACACAATTGGTATTGGACGAGCGATGAGCTCGATTCCGAGAGAGCATGGATTGTTGTTTTAAATGTAGGGGATACTGTGCATATACCCAAACAATACCATAACTATGTGAGATGTATACGGTAAGTCTCCGATTTCTAATCTCGCTAAAGCTCGTTTAGAAATCGGAGGAAATGACAATGCCTGCCGGCGGCTGATCGGGCTTATTCACGTTAAATTATTTAAATTTTAAGCCGAATATGTTATTGCAACTTCTCGTTATTTTTATGTCTATCTTTATCACGAGTTGTATTTTTCTCAATTGTTTGTTTGAGTGCGTCTTCGAGGGAAATTCCCATTTGATTGGCAAGGCAAATTAATACAAATAAAACATCCCCCATCTCAGATGGAATACTTTTTTCTAAATCCGATTTTTTAAAAGATTGGTCGCCATAGGTTCTTGCGATTAATCTAGATAATTCACCAACTTCTTCCATGAGAAGCGCTAGGTTTGTCATTTCACTAAAATACCTTACGCCTATCGTTCGAATCCAGTTATCAACTTGTGCCTGTGCGTCTTTAAGGGTTAAATCGTTGTTATTCTTATCGGTGTTCATCGGTGTTCACACGTTCGGCAGGCTCAGTGCGAGTCGGTGGTAAAATCTTCTGAAGTAGTATATCCGTAATTTCAGGATAACAACCACCGCTTAAATGGTGGACGTCTACGAATTTCTGGCATTTGATTGTATTGGAATAACTTGCCATGTCTAGGACGGG
>JAGOHK010000089.1 GCA_017996175.1 Leptospiraceae bacterium | reverse complement strand
CTGGAGGGGCTAAATATACTTATGCGTATAACCAAGAATGTATGGATAATGGAAATAAGCCACAGTATTGTAAAACGCTTTCTGAGGTATACGACAAACAATTAAAATTAAAATACAAAGCAATTTACGATGAAAATTGCGTAAAATCAGGTAAAGCAATTATGGAGTCGCCTAATTACTGTACTGCATGGAAAGAAAGTTATGATTCCATTAATGCGGGTAAGGGTAAAATTTTAATTACTAAGGCAGATTTTGATAAAGAAGGATTTAAAACGAATGTAGAGCATTATAATATCAATGGGAAATTAGATTTCAAAACAATCTATTATTTTGATAAAGAAAAATTAGTAAAAAAAGAAAACCAAAACACAAATGGAAAATTAATCGAAGACTCAGACGGTATTGCGATTTATAAATATTCTTACGGAAATGAAAAGTTTACAACTATGGAGGAATCATTAGATAAAGATGGAAAATTAAAAGCTAACCCAGATGGAATTGCGCGGATGGTTTTTCAATACAATGAAAATTGTTTAAGAAAAAAAAATAACCGCTACGAATGCACGATTTTAGAGGAATACTATGATGAAAATGAAAATCTTATGAATATAAAAATCAATAGCGAGAATACTTTTAGTTATGCGAAAAAAGTAAGAGAGTTTGATAATGTTGGCAATTTAATTTTAGAAGCCTATTATGACAAAAATCTAAAACCATGTAAAAACCAAAATGGAATTTCAAAATATATTTTTCAATATGATAAATCAGGTGAAATAACAGAGGAAACCGTTTATGGAAAAAAAACTTCCCCGAAACAAAAAATTTTGTATGAGTATGATCCAAAATGTAAATTACTCGCAAATGATTTTAGTTGCAATACTTCCATTACTCATTTGAATAAAAAAAATCAACTTGTAAATAAAGATATTATCAATGGATTTCCTTATGCAAAAGAAATTACAACTTACAATCCGACTTGTATTAAAATTACTTCAGAGCCTGACGACTGTTTCGAAAAAAAAGAATATCTGAACTCCAAAAAAGAAATCGTTTATGCTGAATATTTTCAATACTTGCAGCCACCTTCCCCCAAAAGTGAAATTAAATTAGTGAAATTAAAATTGACCCAAAACAAAACTCCATTTAGTGTTGAGTTTATTAAATAAATTTCAGGAAATATACAAGTCATGCTCAAATTTCTAAAAAACCTTTTTAGTTCAAAAGTAAATTACGAACCCCACCCAGAAGCTGTAGTGATTTCCTGTTTTTTTAATCCGCAGAATTCTCCTTACCGGCTAAAAGCATTTAACCACTTCTATGAATCCATTCAAGATGTGAACCATTGTATCATAGAATGTGTGATTGGTAACGCAAAACCACAATTACCCGAAAGCCCAAACATCAAACGAGTCTATACAGAAAATCTTCTCTGGCACAAAGAAGCTTTGTTAAATAAAATTATTTCAGAATATCTACCACCCAAATACAAATATATTTTTTGGTTAGACGCAGACATTTTATTTACCAATCCAAACTGGATAGTCGATGGAGTTCGAGAATTAGAGACTCATAATATCATCCAACCATTTGAATATTGTATTCATTTAGAGAAAGATGAAACCAAACCTTCCTTTGATGTAGAAATGTTTAGAAAGAAAGTATTCGATGAAAAATATAGCAATCGTAGAATTTGGAGAAGTTTTTCAGCTAACTTTAAAACGGCAACTTTAACTCATTCACAAAATGAAAACTACAATATTCATGGACATGTTGGATTTGCCTGGGGAATTAGACGTGATATAATTCAAAAAATACCGTTATACGATAGAGCCTTGATAGGGGGAGCCGATCATATCATCGCACATGCGGCGGCGGGGCAAATTCCGCATAGCTGTATCACAAAATCTTTTACGGATAATTTAGAAGAAGTTCTATCTTGGTCTAAAAAATTTTACAAAGCAGTGCAAGGTAAAATTAGTTTTGTAGAAGGAGATGTTTATCATATTTGGCATGGAGACATTAACAAAAGGCAATACTTAAAACGAATCCAAGATTTTACAGAAAAAACAAAACAGATTGTAGAAAAAGATGAAAATGGCTTGTATGTAACTCGCTCTGGTGACGATATCTACATGAAAAAATATTTTAAACATAGAGAAGTGAGTGGGGATAATGCCTATTTAACTTCTATGGGTTTGGGATATATGGACACGTCTAATTCCGATTCTTCTTTCGAGGAAGCTGTGATCGCTGATGCAGTTTTAAATGACTGGAATGAATCCAATCAAACTCCTTCCGACTTTGGTGGTGGGGAAAGTGGTGGAGCTGGAGTGGGCGGAACTTGGGAGAATTCTGCGGATAATACTGCTTCGTCCCAAGAGGTCATGTCCGATAATTTTTCTTAAACTTACTCAGCCCTGCTTAAAGTTAGGGAAGTTGTAATACAAGTTTCTTTTGGATTTAAAGATTTTTCATTCCAAATAACAACTTTGCCTTCCTTTTTAATTTCTTTTGTGCTTAGGACTGCGGTTACTATAAAACTACTGTTTTTACCTTTTGTATCATTTCCAAGCCATACATAATTGGAAAAAGAATTCCCCTCTACTTTGCCGGAACTTTGTAGGTATTGCGTTTTTTTATTATCACTTGTATTGGTTTGGATTAGGTGGTAAAAAAAATCTCCTTTTGCATTGGTCGTTAAGGTTACTTTCTGTTTTGCGCCGTTGACTTTATCATTTTGTTTTGGCGAACTAAACGTTAATGTTATATCTTTTGGGCAATCGAGAGAGAAAAGATTTGCGTTTACCAAAAGAAAGATAAAAGTAGTGATGAAGATTTTATTCATAGTATTTGTCCTCTTTTTTTAGAAATAAAATAATTTATGTATAAAAATCCTATCAATGTCAATCTTATTATATTTAAAAGTATTTGAATAGGTAAAATCTCTAAATCTGAATTTGAAAGAATATAGAAAAGGTTCACTGATTGTGAAAATAAAAGAATCAAAAAAACGAATAGATAATACTTGTACTTCTCTAAAATAAAAATGTATAACAGAATGGCGGAACCTAGAAGAAAAGTTCCCATCATAATTCCGAAAATGCCCAACTTTGATTCAATAGAAGTATTTAACGGTAATTCAGAATAAGAAATCCATTGTGATTTCAAAAAATCATAGATAAAATAAAGCGAAATCAATACAATAGCTTTATTCATATATCGAATATATTTAGGGTTCAATATTTTCTCCTGAATAAGTTGTCTAATTAAACTAAAGTCTAATATACTTCAAGAGGAAAAAATTTTGCAGATAATGTCAACTAGTTTAAAACTACTAATCATTTTAGCTTTTCAGATTCACTGCGTTAGCTCTAATCTCCAAGCAAAAAATAAAAGTATAACTGAACTAAAAGTTCTAAAAAGCTCCGAGTTTGAACTTATGCAAAAATATGGGAGTCGCTTTTACATCAATGCGTTTCATGGGAAAAGGGAAGGTATTGCCGATTTAGTTTTGGTTCGGAATAAGAATATTAGCCCAGAGGATTTACAAACTGCGATTACTGATTTAGGGGCAGAAAATTTACTTTATGTAGAACTAATTACCTCAAAGAATTTAGAAAACGAGGCTAAGACTCATTTGTTCCAAAATGGAAACCAAAGCATAAAAGAGTTTAAATTATTATATGAAAAAATGTTTTTAGTCAATAACAGAACGATAACTTACGAACTAAAGGAAGTGGACGAGCCGCCGATGCTTTTTGGAAGAGGAATGATTCCTGCTTCTAGACGAATTGTAAAAGCAGAAGATTTGTTTGGGTATATTTTTCTATTGCCGGTTGGAAATTTAGAGGAATTGAAAATGTCTATCGGAAATAGTAGTATTTGGATTTCTAATAACAAAGCCAAGTAAATTAATAAAAAATACTTGCAGGAAAGCAAAGTCGTAAAGAGTGTTCTACTAGGAAAAATACTATGCCCTCTATTGCTGGAAAAATCATTACACACGAAAAGGAATTCATAGGAACCATCGACTACGACTCGTTAACCGGTCTTATTACAAATGTAAAAGAAGGAATTGAACAAGAGGCAACCCTTTACAATGTGCAAGACTGTTTGATATTCCCTGGTTTTGGGGACATTCATATTCACGCAAGAGAAGACGTTAGTGGAAAACACTGTTACAAAGAAGATTTTATTTCAGCCTCTGCGGCGGCGATTAACGGTGGAGTGACCCATGTAGCGGATATGCCGAATAATCCGGTTCCGCCCATTGACGATAAAAGTTACGATGAAAAGAATGCTCTCACTAAAAAAGCACCAATACAAATTACAATCTATGCGGGTATTGGTCCGAGTACAAGTCCTTTAAAAAAATCAGTTCCTTATAAAGTATTTATGGGTCCTTCTATTGGAGAATTGTATTTCAAAACGAATGAAGAATTAGAAGAAGTAATTAAACGTTATGCGGGAGAGAATGTAAGTTTTCATTGTGAAGATCCAATTGTTCTAGAAGAATCTAAAACTGCATCCACACACGAAGATAGAAGACCACTGAAAGCAGAAATTCTAGCAACTGATTTCGCCTTGTATTTAATTGAGAAATACAATTTAGTTGGGAAACTCTGTCATTATTCTAGTGGAGAAGGTTTACAAAAAATCATAGCGGCAAAAAAAAGAGGAGTAAAAGTTACTTGTGAAGTTACTCCCACTCATTTGTTTTTTGACAGATCTGTTTTGACAGAAGAAAATCATAAATGGTTTCAAATGAATCCACCTCTTAGGTATGAAACGGATAAAACTATTTTACTCCAAGCTTTCAAAGATGGTTGGATTGATTATTTGGCAACCGATCATGCACCCCATTCGATAGAAGAAAAGTTAAAAGGAATTAGCGGTTTATCACAATTAGACACATATTCTCTTTTTGTCACACACCTAATTACAAACGAAAAGGTAAGTTTAAAGCGTATAGTTGAGACTTGTGCGAAAAAACCAGGAGATTTTGTAAATCCGTATTTGCCCCAAGAATTTGGAAAGGGATTTGGTTATATTGAAAAAGAATATTCTGCTAATTTTACAATTTTAAATTTAGCGAAACCGACGATTTTCAAAAAAGAAATGATTAAAAGTAAATCAGGCTGGTCTCCTTTTGAAAATCATACGTTTCCTGGTTCAGTTGAAACTGTTTATTTTAATGGAAAACCTCTAAGTTACTCCAAAAGTGATCGCAACATCCAAGCAGTTTTTTCGTGAATGTCAAGACGTTGTGTAAGCAAATCCATAGTAGCCTGATCTTTGCCTTTTTCCGCAACATCAAAAATTTCACGGGTAGTGCGGATAACAGTCTCATGCCCTTCAATTACATTTTTAATCATATCAGTTGCTTTCGGAACATCAATATCTTCTTTGACCTTTGTGAGTTTGGACATTTCAGCGTAAGTTCCGGGTGCAAAAAAACCTAAAGAGCGGATTCTTTCAGCAATTGGATCAACTGCATTCCAGAGCTCTGTGTATTGTGCCATGAACATTTTGTGTAGGGTATCAAACATAGGACCTGTGACGTTCCAATGGTAACCATGTGTTTTTAAATACAGCATGTAAGTGTCGGAAAGTAGACTTTTAAGTCCATCCGCGATGTCTTTTCTATTCGAATCGGAAATTCCAATATCAATTTTCATTTACATTTCTCCCATTATATTCTAGTTTTAAGTTTAATTCTATTTTAATGGAAAATTAGAAAAGAAATTTATTTTAAGATTCGATTTTTTAAGGAAAGTAGAATACAATGTAATCGGGCATGAAACAGAAATATCTAATCTTATTAATTTTACTCTTGGCTTGCATGAAACGGGTAGATTGGGATAATCTTGATAAACCGATGCGCGTTTATTCTTATGAACATCCGCACGACGGGAATTTGACACAAGCTGAAATCGCAAAAAATCCAAACCAAGTAAATGGTGACAAAGGAATGTATCGAATAAAAACAAAAGAAGAATTAGGCGGACCTATGCCTAATAATTGTGTAAGTAAAACTGCTAAATGTTTGAGTAACTGTAATTCGAATTATGATATTAATAATTCGTTCTTTGCCCTATCAGTTGCAGTAGTCCAAGCCAAACGAGCGACTTGTTATGATGAATGTTATAATGAAATCACACCTGGTTGTGATTATCCGCTCAAGAGGATTCAGTATTAAACAATGAAAAAAATTATCCTTAGAAGTCTTGTGTTATTAATTATTCAAGTATCTTTGTTTTACAATTGTAGTTCCTCTAATACCGTCGAAAATTATCAGTCTAAACCTAGTCTAAATACAAATCCAGAAATAACAGAGATGTATTTACAGCAGCGAAAATGTTCCGATCTCATCGGCAATTGCAATTCTTCTTGTTTAAAAAAATTTCCCTATGAGAGATTTTCTCCTCGAAATAGCTCCAAAAGAGTCTCTTGCGAAGAAGAATGTTATCAAACTTTACGCGAAAAACAGAACTGTATTTTTTATCAATCCACATCTTACCGATAATTATACCAAGAAATGAAATTAAAATTTTTAAAATTAAAGTATGGAACAAAACTCTTATTTGAAAAGCTCTTTAAAAAAAATAAACTTTATATAGAGAGCGGAACGTCTGTTATCCCCTTAAAGGTATTAACAAAAAAAGCATACCAAGTGGGAAGAGGAGTGGATGCATCTAAAGAAATTTTACTGAATTCAAATGAAATAAGTAGAGTTCATGCGACAATCGAAAAGAGAATATTAGATTATTACTTAATTGATAATTTCTCTAAGAATGGAACTTTTTTAAATGGAGAGCGGTTAGCACCTGGTATCCCCTACATACTTATACATAATGACAATATAGAAATTGGTGATATTTGTATAAAATATGTAAGGGAATAAAATTACATATATCGTTTTTTGATTTCTCTTGCTTGGGTAATGTCAGTTGTTAGAACACGAAGCCGTTTTACCAAGAAAAAACCAAGCTCTTTGTAAAACTTTAATTCCATATCTTTATTCGTAGAAAGAATATCACTTAGGTCTTTGTAGGATAATTCAAGTAATTCAGTCTTTTCAATTGCCTCTACATTCGCAGATCTTTTTTCTCCATCCAGAAATGGAAATTCGCCAAGATGTTGTCCAGCGGCAACTGTTGTTAGCTTCACATCATCTCCCTCTTTGGAATTGGTCGTAACTTTTAGTGTTCCGTATTTTACTACATACATAGAAGTAGCCGGGCTTCCTTCACTAAATAATACACCGTGATCTTTAAGATCTACTTTTTTAATTTTGGCGGCTAACAAGGAAAGTTCTTTCTCGTTGAACTTGGAAAAAAGGTAAATGGTTTTTAAAATATCTTCTGTTCTTTCCATAAAGGGTTTATATTACTCCATACTTTTTTGATTCCACCTGTATAACATATATAGTTTTTTAGTATATCAAATTTCAAAAAAAACATTTTGAAAAGTAATGGGATGTTGGAAAATATTTAGCTACTAAAGTGTTATACAGTATGAAGTTATATGGGGAATCGATGTTAAATGGACTGAAATTTCTATGTCTCATAACCAGTGGTAACAGAAAAAAGAATTTTAAATAATCGAGAAAAATTGGAAAAATATTTACTACTAATTTAAAAAAATCTTGCATAAAAGAAAGCAATCTGTATTGTTAAGTCCCTAAAAAAAGAGAAGAGGTCATAAAATATGTTATACATTGCTAATTTAACTTCGATTATTCTGTTCACATTTGCAATTTCTTTTTTGGTTGCTGAGCCGTGGAATAAATCTCAGAAAAATATTTCAGATAAAAATGAAAAACAAACTGCAAAATTAACTAAAAATAATTTTAGATAATTTTATAAACACGAGAGCTTACCTAGAAAACGTATTTCTCTGAATAAAAATCTAGTTCTAAGAGCCTCAAATAAACCTTCCTAATAAAATCTCTCATAACTGTGAGAAGGGTATGATATTATCCTTTCCCGAATTTTTAACCTTGTAAAGTGCAACGTCTGCTTTTGAATATAATTCTTCCGGAGTGTCCCCCACAATTGGGTATTCGGTTATTCCACCACTAATTGAAATCTCATTTTTAAGTTGCTCTTTTGAATTGCTTTTAAGTTTTTCTGCAAATCTTTTACAGGCTACTAATGCAGAATTTGTATCTATTTCAGGCAAAATAACAGTAAACTCTTCCCCACCTACTCTGCAAATTGTATCTTCTTGCCTAAAAGAATCTTTGAGAGTAACAGCGATTACCTTCAAAACTGCGTCGCCCACTATATGACCATAATTATCATTAATAACTTTAAAGTTATCGACATCAAATAGAAATAAACATACAGGGCGAGCGTATCTCTTTGCTCTTTTTATTTCTCTTCGTAGTGTTAAATTAAAATACCTTCGATTGTACAAATTGGTAAGCTCATCAATCACAGAATTTTTTACAACTGAATCAAACAAGTTCAGTTCTATAATTTTAGGATTCTTGATAATGCGATTATTCATGAGTATATGATCTAGAAGGGCTACTCTAAAACTGACATTGCGTCCCATCTTTTCACATAAGAGAAGAGTATGATCGTAAATCTCTTTCCAAAAACGAGTGGCATCCTCTTCTGAAAGTTCTAAGTTTGCAATTACATAAAATAAATCAGAAAAAAATCCAGAAGAAGAATTTTTACTGAGAGCCTCTAATTTGTGAAGAATTAATTCTTCATTAGTAAGGTCTTCATCTAAAATTTTAATAATTTCTTCTGTCATTGTCGTTTCACGACCCCTTAATTCCTCAAGAGAGACAGTTGCCTGGATTAACTCTTCCCTTGCAAGTCCGCCAACTTTTTCTTGGGCTGAAATAGTATTGTAAGCATCAATCAACTCTTCATTACTAAGATCAGTTACTTTTTCATAAGCATCTATAATATTACGTAAATAACGAATTTCTTGCTCTTTGTCTTTGAAATTATCATTTTTCATTTAAAAACCAAAAAACCATTTGATTGGAGACATTAGAGAATATAAATCAAAAAAGGGCAAGGAGAAAAAGGAAGGATAAAAGATTTTAGGGAAATATTTTATTTATGGAATGATGCAGCATCTCATTCCATAAATTCCACCCGCTATCGCCGCGACCGCCAATGGATGTTGGGAATCTCTCTTATTGAGACCCCCGACAGAAAACACACTCGACAGGCTCAATACAAGTTTCGGGGGTGACAATCGCAGATTTAACAATAAAAAATGTCTTAATTACTCTCCGCCGCCTGCTCTGAATCCACCACCACTAACTTCAAGAACTACGCCAGTGATATAAGATGCAGCATCAGAAGCTAAGAAGGCAGCAGCGCCTGCGATATCGTCTGGTTTTCCAGTTCTACCGAGGTAAATTGCTTTTTTCATTCCTTCTCTCATTGCTTCAGGAATTGCAGCGGTCATATCTGTTTCGATAAATCCTGGAGCGATTGCGTTTACACGAATTCCGCGAGAAGCAAATTCTTTAGCACATGCTTTTGTAAAACCAATTACACCAGCTTTAGAAGCAGCGTAGTTTGTTTGACCTGCGTTTCCATCAATACCAACTACAGAAGTGAGGTTAATGATGCTTCCACTCTTTTGTTTCATCATAGTTTTGATTGCAGCTTGTGTTGCGTTATAAGTTCCAGTGAGGTTAACAGCGATTACAGCATCCCATTGTTCTTTTTTCATTCTCATGAGAAGTGTGTCTTTTGTGATACCAGCATTATTGATTAGAACATCAACTGAACCAAATTCTTTTACAGTCGCATCAATCATTGCGGCACAATCTTCTTCTTTAGTAACATTGCAAGTAACCGCAATTGCTTTGTAGCCAAGACCTTTTAGTTCTTCTGCTGTTGCTTTGGTTGCGTCTTCGTTCATATCAACAATTACTAGATTAGCGCCGAGACCACCAAATTTTAGTGCGATTGCTTTTCCAATTCCTCTTGCTGAACCAGTAATTACTACGCTTTTATTTTTAAAATCAATCATCTTACTCTCCTAATTTTATAATCCATATTTAATTAAATTTTCTTCAATTCTAATATTCACTTCTGTTCGGGCGCATTCAATTACAACACGAATTGCATTTTTCACAGCCAATGCTGAGGAAGAGCCATGTCCAATGATACAAGTTCCATTTACACCAAGTAAAATTGCTCCGCCATATTCCGCGTAATCCATACGTTTCTTCATGGCTTTTAAAGTCGGTTTTAAAAGAAGAGCACCCGTTTTGGCTATACTAGATTCAGTGATGTTATTTTTCAAGATGTTAAAGATAGATTTTGCTAAACCTTCTGTAGCTTTTAAAATAATATTTCCAATAAACCCATCACATACAACCACATTGACTTCCCGACCTGAGCCGTACAAATCTCGTCCTTCAATATTTCCGATAAACTTAAAAGGGATTTTTTTCAATAGGTCAAATGTTTTTAGAGAAAGTGCATTGCCTTTTTTGTCTTCTTCCCCATTGGATAAAATTCCAATCTTAGGTTCAGGAATTCCAAAAATTTCACGGGCATAAATATCACCCATCACAGCAAATTGAGCAAGAAACTCAGGTTTGCAATCTACGTTTGCCCCACCATCTAAAAGTAAAAGTGGAGTTCCTTCTTCTTGTGGGAGCGGGACTGCAATTGGAGGGCGGTGAACACCATTTATCCGCCCAAGGTATAAAAGCGAGGCAGCCATCGAGGCACCTGTATTTCCTGGTGAAAACATACCGACACATTCTCGGTCAGCAACTAGTTTGACAGATTGAACTATAGATGAGTCAGGCATTGATCTGACTGCCGTGGCCGGTGAGTCGTTCATGTCGATTACTTCAGGGGCATGAACGATTCGAATTTTGGCTGGGTCGTATTCGTATTTTAGAAGTTCTTCGCTTAGAATTTCTTCTGCACCAACTAGAATTACTGAATAGCCATATTGATTGACGGCATCAATTGAACCCTCCACCAAAGCGGCGGGTCCGAAATCGCCGCTCATTGCGTCAACGGCGACCCACATGTTGGTTATTCTTCTTGTTTAGATTTTTTGATTTTTGGTGCTACAACTAGTTTGCCATTATAAAAACCACATGCAGGGCAAACTCTATGGGACAAGATGAAGGCACTACAGTTGGTGCAAGGAACTAGATTTGGCTTCCCTATTGCATGATGCGCTCTATGTGATCTAACTTTCGATTTGGATTTACGTTTCTTAGGAACTGCCATTTTTTTCCTCTAAAGATATTATTATTGTACTGGAATTTACCATTTTTTTTAAAATTCCTATTTTAACAAGAATAAATCTAAGCGTAATACTCAGATTTCTAATCTCTCTTTGCTTGATTAGAAATCTGAGTAATAAGGATAAGCCCATATTCGACAGACTCAGTGCAAGTGCCGACGGCTTATTAAGAATTTTTCTATTCTTCTTAATAACTCACCTTACGCAAGGTGAGTCCAGCGTCCACTTGAGGTTTGCACCTAGCGGTGGGCTTGCTGCCGCAGGCTATTGAATTTATTAATTCATTAACATTCTCTAATATTCTCAAAATCATCTTTGGCTCCTTAAATTATCAATTTTGCGTAAGGTCAGTTAATAATGATATTTGCAAGCAATAAAAATAATTTCGGAATCTGTGACTCTATAAACTAGCCTATGCTCCTGATTAATTCGCCTTGACCAATATCCCTTATATTCGTGTTTTAAGTCCTTTATTTTTTTTCACAAATGCTATTTGTCTCAATAGAAACTTATGGTTATTTTGATTAGCCGCTAAGTAATCAGTCTCCGTTCCAACATCATGAATAATAATTTCAATTTCTTTATTCTTATAGAGCGATTTTATATTACTTATTAATGTTTGATCTAGTTCGTCTAATTTCAATCTTATTACAGTCTCCATTTTATTCTCCTAAATTCATTTACTCATAATAAACCAAGTGATCAAATCAAATTTTTAAAACTAGAATTTTTATTTATCAGTTCTCCAGTTCCTACTCATGGATATAACCCCAGCTTTTTAGGATTTGGCGGACTTCGTCGCCCATGTCGGAGGAGCCTTGGAGTTCTTTTTCGCCGGTGAGTTTTGCATCGTTGTAGATCCAAGGTAAATCGGGGTTATCCGCCTGAGTTGGGGTGGAATTAGAAATTAAGATTTGAGAGTTAGAGGAAATGGAATTCTGGTTTAAAATTCCCCATTTTCCAACTCGATACTTTTCTGGGTTTTGATTTAGGAAAACGGAAAGAGTAAATTCAAAACTTGGATGCACGGTATCTACTATGAGTTCTCTTGGAGCTCCATTTCCATTGAAGGAAAAAGTAAAATTGCGCTTAGTCTGAAATTGGATTCCAAATTCTTTTTGATTTCTAATTCGATAAATCGCACCTTGGACATACATAGTCCCTGAGTAAGTTTCGTTACTATTCTTCTTCGGGAATACAATATGAAAAGAATTTGTGGTTAATGCGTGTTTGTCTAATTCTAGCCTTGCTTTTTCTAAAAGAGAATTTTCCTGAACAAGGTTCTTTTTTTCTTCTTTGTCTTTTTTTAAATCGTAGATTTCTTCTAATTCTTTTTCTTGTAAATATCTTCCGGATAACTGTGAGTTTGTGTAAGAAGGATAAAACCTTACATATTTGTAATCCTCTGTTCGAATAGACTCCGAAAGTCTACCTTCAGTGAAAATAGATTCCTCCGAAAGAAATGTTTCTCCAAACATTACACGGGAATAATCTACTCCTCTAAAATCTTTTTTCTGAAAAGGTATATTTGATAATCCTAATATAGTGGGAGTAAGTGAAAGTAGGGAAACGGGTTTGTCCAATTTTTTTGTGAGAATTTTAGACTTGATTGACTTCGCCGGTTTAATAATATACGGAACTTGGATTTCTTCTTCGAAGTGCGTCATGCCATGTCCGTATTTGACTCCGTAAACTCCATTAGCCTCAAACGTATGATGGTCGCTGAATAATTCCCCATGATCTGCGGTTACTATGATAGTAGTCTCATCGTAAATATTTTTGATTTTTAAATCTTTTACAATCCTTCCAAGCTCTTCGTCTGCATAGCGGATTTCGCCATAGTATCTTCGGAGAGTTGGATTTTCTTTGTTCCAAATAGCTGGAGCGGTTTCTTGTTGTAATTCTTTCATCACTCGCGCGGGAGGGGCGTACGAGCCATGCGGAGTATTGAAATTAACATGAAGAAAAAAAGGAAAATGTTTGTTTCGATTCAAAAAATCAATTGTTTCGTCAGCGATTTTTTTTGTGTCATCAATGTCCTTTCCAATTTGAATTAGTTCATGAAATCCTATATCGAATCCAACTCCGGTGTAATCCAGTAAAAACACATTATTCATCACACTTGCGGTATAATAAGAGTTGTCTCTGAGTCTATTGATTAGGTTTTTTCTATTTGGATTATAAAATATTTTTTTTTGACTCAGGCTAACGTCAAATCCTATATTTCCTATTCCTAAATTAGATGCGTAATCGGAATAAAACATGGAAAGCATCGAAGGTTTTGTCCAGTTTGCATTTACAAAAGCTTTTGGAAATACAATTGAATCTTCTGTTAGTTCATCAATATTGGGAGAAGTTGGAAATCGAAATCCGGTATAACTTAGATTATCCGCTCGCAGTGCGTCAATTACAAATAAAACTATATTGGGTTTGGTATTTTTGTATTCTGTAGGAGTTATGATAGGATGAGCAATAAAAGCAAAAGAATGATTTGAATTCCATATAAATTTTATTTTTCGGTTAACGCGTATTGTCCTCTCATAATTTGCCCAGTTCTCAATATTTTCCAGTAAAATTGAATTTTCTGGACTCAACACTCCATCGAGTTCTACGACTAATCTTCCTGCCCGATCTCCATTTTCGGAAAGAATTCCTGCATCGAACCGAAGAGTATATACTCCAGCGTCTAACGGAAATTCCACGCTGGAATTGGGAGAAAGTAAAATTGAATCCTGTGAGTGATTTATAAAAAAAATTTTATCTGTATTAAATGTTGCCTGTGTATTCAGCCATTTATTCTTTTGCTCGAGTTCTGAAAATCTCCCCGGATTTTTTTTCCAGTGTGATACTAATTCTTTTTTTTCGTTGAATAGAAATTTTTCCACCTTCGAAAATTTTAACTCTCTCGTTAAATCAATTGGCTTTAATACTTTGGGTAATTCTTGTTTTTCCTCACAACGTGTTAGTATAAAGCATGTCAAAAGAATGTAAATGATTTTGGAAAAGATTGATTTCAAGGAAGTTGTCATTCCCGATATTTTCAGTCGGGAATCTCTACTTCTTGGGACCCACGACTGAAAACACGCTAAAGCTATTCGACTAAGCTCAGTGCTAGTTTCGGGGGTGACAGAAGTAGAACTTTCCTACGCCGAACTCACGTTAAAATATTCTTACAAAAAGTCCCTTTAAAATTCAAGGTGTTTTTTTGAAATTGAGACTTTCAGCATAAGAATATTTACCGAAGGAGCAAAGAGGTACGCTTAAAAGCAAAAAAATATTTTTTACAAAGAGTATTGGCTTCGCTAATGCTTTTACAGCCCCAATGGTTTTTCCCAAAAAACAAGGTTGACCGTATCTATTGCTAGGTAAGTCTATCTATTATTCGAGGTGATAAATGTATCAAAAACTGCTGTCTATTTTCCTATTATTTTCTTTTCTCCCTGCGTCCACTCTCTTAGCAAACGAAGCAACTCTTATTCCTACAGTCAAAAAACTAGTGGGTTACATTCGTTTTAAGAAGAATGACCAGGCTATTGCCTTAATTGACACAAAAACTTTTTCAAAAAACCTGCTCGGTAACCATTGGGATAAAATTGAAAATAAGGAACAAATCGAATTTGAGGAGGCAATGAAAGATTACATCAAAAATAGATCCTTTCCGAATGCCTTACAATATTTTGATAAAATTGATATTAATTACGAAAAAGCAAAGGTAAAAGGGAGCGAAGCAGAATTACCCGCATCCATTCTTTATAAGGGCTCAGAAAAAATTACTTTCTCTTGGATATTTACTGAAAAAGACGGAAAGTTTTTGGTAAGTGATTTTCTAGACTCTGAAGGAAGATTGGCAACTACTCTTTACGGAGAAAAACAAATTCGACCTACTTACGAAAAAAAAGGAATGAAGGAACTGATTGCTTTAATCAAAAAAGCCTCTAAATAATAATGAAAAATATAATCTCAATTCTTTCCCATATTTTTTTACTCCGTCCTTTTTGGACGTTAGTCGCTTTAGTTCTCATTATTGCTCTTTCTATTTATCAGTCTTTTAAATTAAATATTAATAGCAATCAGATAGATTTACTTCCAGCCGATGGAATAGAAGTTATCAAAACTAAGGAAGTAATTGAAATGATCGGGGGTAACGGCTTTTATATCGTTGCACTCAAAATCAAGGACGAAAAAGGCAGAGACAAAAAGATATTATCCGCAGTTGATGCTCAAAAGAAAGGCAATTTAGAATTATTCGCTTCCGAAATGGCAGAAGCGGAAAAAATCAAACAGGAAAACTTAGACTATTATACTAAGAATGAGCGCAAACTCAAACGTTATGCGGATAAACTTTATTCAGAATTAACGAAAGATAAAGATATTCGATATATTTCTTATAAGTATGATACTAGCTTTTTAAAAGATCGTCTCCCCCTGTATATAAAATCTAGCGATATGCGAGAGGCAAGAAGTAGAATTAAACGTAAACTTGATGAAGAAATAGAAAAATTAAATCCATTTTATATGAATATTACAGGAGAGGAATACAATCCTACATTTGAGGATATACTTTCAAAGTACCAAAGACTTGCTAAACGAGATGTTTTTGATGCTTACAATATTGCACCGGATAAGGGAATGTTGCTCCTACTAGTTAAACCAGAAGGATCTTTTTTAAATCTAAATTTCACCCGTAACCTCGAAAACAAAATTAAAAAAGTAGTTTCCGACATGAAGTTAGAAGAGAAAGGAATTCATGTTGCCTATAGCGGCTCTTATAAATTAAATCTAGACGATTACGATAGTGTAGTAGACGCACTCAAACCAATTTCAATTGCATCACTCATTGGGATTACAATTTTATTATTTTTCTTTTTTAGAAATCCTATTTTTATTTTTATCTTGGTTATATCGTTATTAACCGGTGTTGCAGTTACATTCGGAATTACTGGACTTGTGATTGGGCGGCTAAACACTGTTACTACCATCATGGCAGCAGTTTTGATGGGACTTGGGATTGATTACGGGATCCAGTTTTTATATCGTTTCAGAGAAGAGTTTACACTCCGCGATGACTTTATGGTTGCAGTAACAGAGACGATTTATCACACAGGGATTGCCTCTCTTATTTCTGCCCTCACTACAACTTCCGCTTTTGTTGTTCTTATGTTTTCTGATTTCAAAGGGTTTAGCGAATTTGGTTTAATTGCTTGTTACGGAATTATCATCATTGCAATTTCTATGTATTTTGTAACTGCTCTACAGATTGCAATTTTATTTAGGGTAGCACCATCTCTGAAAAGATTTTTCTACATGAACTTGAGAGAAAGTGAAGAATCTAGTTTTGCATATAAATTTTTTGGAAATCCAAGATTAGTTCTTGGAATTAGTATTCTGGCGATCGTCGCAATATCTTTGTTTGCCCCTCTAGTTAAATTTAATTATAGTGGACGAGATTTACTTTTAGAAAACCAAGAATCTCTTTTAATTTATGATGAAATTGGAGATAGGTTTGACGTTAGTTCCGATCCTCAGGCAATCGTTACGGATACATTAGAAAAAAGTGAAGCCGTCTTTGATTTTTTTACTCCAGTTCCTGAAAAAATGTTGGATTCAGTTGATCAAGTTGTTTCTATTTGGAATATTATTCCACCAGAAAACCAACAAAAAGAAAATCTTCATATCCTACGGCAAATCAAAGATGACTTAAAATATATTAAACCGAATATGCTGACAGATGAGCAAAAGAAACATTTGCCGACAGTGGATAAATATCTTGGAGTTAAGGAATTTACTTACCAAGACGTTCCTGAAATATTTAGAACTCAATTTACGGAGGTAGAGACTAGCAAAATTAAAGGTTTCATGGTTTTTATTTACCCGAAGGTTGCTTTATGGCATGGAAAAGATTTACTAAATTTCTATGAAAATGTGGGTAAGTTTGAGTATCCTCTAATCAGCAAACGCACATTAAATGCAATTTTATATTCAGATAATATTGATTTAGATAAAAATAGCAATGACCATCTGATTGGAAAGTATACCCCAGAGGAAGAGGTTTTAATTCTAAAGATCGCAAATTCTGCTTCTAAAGAAGAATTAGAGAAAATGAATATTTTGCCATTAACCGCATCTCTTATTGTAGAAAAACGTCCGTTCAAGTCTATTGAAGAAATGAGAAGTTATAAAGAATTTGCCCATACTGCCGGGAGTGTGATTTTATTCGCAAAATTAGCAATGATCGTACAGAATGAAGCACCACTTGCTGTGGGTTTTACTTTATTTATAGTTCTAATGATTCTCATTCTATTTTATAGAGGATTTTTGCCTGCACTCCTTTCCTTATTTCCTTTGTTGGTTGGAATACTTGTGATGCTTGGGGTTATGGGAATTTTTGGAGCGAAGATTAACTTTTTTAACGTCTTAGTATTTCCAATTGTAATTGGATATGGAATTCAAAATGGAATCTATATCTACTATCGCTTTATGGAAGAACGAAATATTGGTAGGACTCTTTCTAAGGTAGGTCCTGCAATTATCGCATCGACACTAACGACACTCGTGGGTTGGAGTGTATTACTCATTGCCGAACATAGAGGTTTACACTCAGTAGGCGTTATTGCAAGTATAGGAATTGGTTCCTCTCTAATAGTTGCGTTAACTCTACTTCCGTCCCTTTTAGCAATCGTCTATTCCACTAAAAAAGAAGAAACACCGGAGCTCAGTGTAGGGTTAAATATCAATACATCTTTTGATGAGCCTGTTGCCCAAGATTCTAATTTGGAAGAGGAGGAGACTATTGATTTAGATGCGGCTAATACTGATTCGTCAGAAGAGAAACTAGAGATTCAGGTTAGGAACGTATCCGCTAATTATAAAGAAGAGTTAAAAGCAAAACTAGCAACACTAAAAGATTCTCCAATTGATTTAGATAACGAAAAGGATGAAGAAGACTCAATAGAAAATTTTTCGAAAGTTGACTTAAACGTAAAACAAGATTTAAAGAAAAAATTGGAAAGTTTGAGGGATTCTCCTCTAGATTTAGATGAAGAGGAAATAGAAGAACCAGTTTTAATTGAAGTTCCGGTAAAAGTTGACTTAAATCTCAAAGAAGATTTAAAAGCTAAACTCAAAGATACAGTAAAGGAGAAATCGGCTTCCAAAAAAACATCCAAGAAAAAAGCGGCTAATGCTAAATTACCAGTCAAGGTAGTAGAAAAGAAAAAAGCAATTATTAAGAAAAAGCCTGTCTCCAAGAAGAAAAAATGAACCGACTAGTACACAAGACTCATAAGGCAGGCTCTTTAGATGATTTAAAATTAGTTTCAGAAGACTTGCCCGACCCGAAAGACAATGAAGTAACAATTGAAGTAAAAGCAGTTGGTCTAAACTTTGCGGATGTTTTTGCGCTTGTTGGACTGTATAGTGCAACTCCTAAAGGAAGTTTTATACCAGGATTAGAATTTTCAGGAAATGTATTAAAACTCGGGAAAAATGTTAGACAGTTTAAGGTCGGAGATAGGATAATGGGCGTTACCCGTTTTGGAGGGTATGCAAGTCATCTAAATATCGGTTATGAGTATATTTACTCTTTACCGCAAGAGTGGTCTTATTTTGAAGGAGCAAGTTTTATTGCACAATCGCTTACTGCCTATTATGCTCTGATTCCACTTGGAAATTTACAAAAGGGGAATACAGTTCTTATCCATAGTGCGGCTGGCGGAGTAGGAATTTATGCCAATCGAATTGCGAAAAAATTTGATGCCTACACAATCGGAAGTATTGGAAGTCCTGATAAAATTTCAACTCTGAAAGAAGAGGGTTACAACGATTATATTGTAAGAGATAAAAATTTTTACAAAACTCTACAGGAAAAACTAAAAGGTCGAAGTTTAAATTTAGTTTTAGAATGTATTGGTGGAAAAATTTTTAAAGAAAGTTTTAATGCTCTCGCACCGGCAGGACGAATTGTGGTTTATGGGTCTGCAAACTTCGCACCAGAATCTAATTCTCCTAATTTACTAAAGCTCGGCTACCAGTATTTTACCCGTCCAATGATTGATCCACTTACAATGATTTCGAGCAATAAATCATTACTTGCTTTTAACCTGATATGGTTATGGGATAAAATCGAAGAGTTAAGTGGGATGTTAGAAAAAATTTTACAAATGAACCTCGCCCCACCGTTAGTCGGAAAAGTTTTTCCATTTGCGAGTGCACTTGACGCACTTCATTATTTTAAATCGGGAAAATCAGTTGGTAAAGTAATTTTGGAAGCTTGACATTTCAAATGCCTCCTAAATGAATGAATCTAGCATGTACTAAATTCATGAATACCCGAAAAGAAAAAATATCCTTTAGCGTCTATGCGAATACTCCTGAGGTCATTGATGAAATTATAGCTGCGTCCGAAACCGCAGAGGATAAGATTCGCTCTTTTCACCCTAAGATTTTTTATGAATTCGGTCAGGCACTCGATTACCTAACGTACGGACAAATTACTTCTCGTTTATTTGTAATTGAGCATACGAATGATCTAGATTTTCTCTGTAAAATAGTTTCTCAGATTCATAATGATCCTTGGCTTCACGGAACAGTGATTGTTGTAATCGCAGACAAATTAACTGAAACAGAAATTTTAAAACTCCTTGGAATTGGCGTGATTGATTTCATGACTACAAATGAAATTCGAGTAAAAGTTCCAACCATTCTAAAAATTGTTACTTCCAATTTAGAGCTATTTGAATCGGAACAATTTTTGTTAGAAAATATCACACGCAAAAAAGGAAAAATTAAAATCAAAAACAACCTTCGCCTTGTTGCAAAAGTTGCGAACTTAATCATGAGTATCTGCTACGCTGCTGGTTTTAGAAACTATGAAGCATTTTCTAGAATTTCTCTTTCCTTACATGAAATGATTACGAATGCAATTGAACACGGGAATTGTGGAATCGGTTTTAGTATGAAATCTAAAATTCTAACTGATAGTATGGATATGTATTCTGCGATAGACGAAAGAGCTTTGCTTCCTGAGAATAAAGACAAACGTGTTACAGTATGTTATGAGATTAATAACGATCAGGCGACATTTACGATTCGAGATGAAGGGGAAGGTTTTGATTTGAATTCTATACCAAGCCCAAAGAGTGAAGAAAATATATTTTCTGTTCATGGACGCGGAATTTTAATGACTAAAAATTTTGTCGATGAAATGCAATACAACGATAAAGGAAATCTGGTTCGACTCATATTTTACAACGACAATGAGATTAAACGTAGAGCTAGTCACTTAATGCAATTTACCACGGGCGAAATTGTATTTTTAAATCCAGACGA
>JAGOHK010000088.1 GCA_017996175.1 Leptospiraceae bacterium | reverse complement strand
TTTCCTCAAAGGTTTCAAAATAAACCAAAAAGAATTCTTTAAATAATAGTCAATATTCTGATTTTAAAATAAAAGACTTTTTAGAAAGTGGAAACATGCCATCATCTTGGGGAAAAATTTTTAGAGTTAGCACATTTGGAGAATCTCATGGAGATTCAGTAGGAGTTGTAATCGACGGAGTTCCAGGTGGGTTAAATTTTAATCTAGAAGAAATCCAAAAAGACCTAACTCGCCGCCGCCCTGGACAAAATCTTTTGACTACACCACGCAAAGAAGACGACGAAGTCAGAGTTGTATCGGGAGTGTTTGAGGGGAAAACAATCGGTAGCCCCATCACTCTCATTGTAGACAATAAAAACCATCTTTCCAAAGACTATGAAAACCTACGCCATATTTACCGTCCTTCTCATGCGGATTACACGTATCATGCGAAGTATGGTCATCGTTCCCATGTAGGAGGGGCGCGTGCATCTGTGCGTGAGACTATAGGACGAGTAGCCGCAGGAGCTTTTGCTCGCTGCATCTTAGAGGAAGAACTCGGAATTCAAACTATCGCTTGGGTTGATTCCATTGGAGATGTCTTTGCGAATATAACGGAAAATCTACCTATGTCACACGCAGAGGTTGATGCGAATGATGTGCGTTGTCCGCATCCAGAATTTGCGGAGAAGATGATTGAGAAAATAAAAGAAGTTCGTAAAATAGGAGACTCAGTCGGTGGAACAATCCGAGCTGTGGTGCGTAACGTTCCTCCAGGTCTCGGAGATCCAGTCTACGACAAGTTGGACGGAGATCTAGGTCGCGCCATATTATCAATACCCGCTTGTAAGGGATTTGAAATTGGATCTGGATTTGATGGTACACAATACTTTGGATCAACTCACAACGACGAATTCTATGTTGAACCTGAAACAGGTCGTGTTCGCACTCGCACGAATCGGTCTGGCGGAATGCAGGGTGGAATTTCAAATGGGGAAGAAATTTTAATCCGAGCAGCATTTAAACCTACGGCGACTATCGCAAAATTCCAGAACACGGTCAATGATACTCCCGAAGATGTGCAAATGAAAGCAGGCGGCAGACACGATCCATGCGTATTACCGCGTGCCGTTCCAATTGTAGAAGCTGCGATTAACCTTGTATTAGTCGATGCCTATTTTTACCAACGGGCGCTTCACCCAGAATGGTTTTCAAAGTGGAAGAAAAAATAAGAAAATTCTTGGATTTATTTTCAATAACCACATATTAATTAGTTTTGAAGTTCTTTTAGAGTTTATAAAAATTTTGCTTTACAAAAAAGGAATTGCCTTTAAAAAGTCATAGCACCTATGAATTCTCACAATATTGAGTCACCAGAATTTATGAAATTATTTCTTTCGGGTGATCCTGTACGAATCAGATTTATGCAAGTAACGCCTCTAGAGATGGATTACGTACGTAAAATAACAGAAAAGTTGCTCACAGAGAAAAACTTGACACAGTTCTTTGCATTCGCTCACACTGTGATAAAAGAATTCCTACAAAATGGTGTGAAAGCTACTCAAAAGCGTATATACTTCAAAAATAATGGGCTTGACATCGATCAAAACCATCACCAAGCTGTTGAACAGTTTAAGGAATCCATTTCCAACGGAAATATTAGTTCTCATGTTTTTACTGACGGTATGGATTTTTTAGTTGAGCTTAGTTTTCAAGAAATAGATAAGAAGAATATTTTGATTTCAGTCAGAAACCATGGCGAGATGAACGCAGGTGAGATCAAAAACGTAAATTTTATGATTGATAGAGGAAGAAGAACAAGCGAAGTCTCTGATTTGCTTTCAGATGAGACTTCTAATAAAGAAGGCGGAGGGCTGGGACTTAGTATGATTGTAATTTTAATGAAAAAATTAGGTCTAACTCCCGATTGTCTTTATTATGAAGTTAAGAATTCTTTTACATCTTTCAATATTCGAATTCCATATAGAACAATATAATTTTTCGGAGGGGAAATGGAACTTAAAGTAAGAAATCATGATAAGAGTAAAATCTTTCAATTAGTAGGTAGTTTAGATATCTATACTGCGTCCAAAGTAAAAAAAGAAATTACTCAAATCATTGACGATGAGGAAGCGGAATCAGTTGTCCTAGATATGGCAAATGTAAATCACATGGACTCTTCTGGAATAGCCCTTCTTGCCAATATTCAAAAGAAAATGAAATCTGCTGGCAATCGTTTTGGATTACTTTCTCCAACCAATGATATTATGGCAGTTCTGAAACTTTCTTCTTTAGATTCCTTTTTTACTATCTATAACTCAGAAGCAGAGATTAGGTAATTTTAAAAACCACAAAATTTTCACACAAAGGTTACAAGGTTTGGATTTATTCGGTGTCTAGGATGGATTCGCTTCGTGGTCTTTGTGGTAAAGTCTCTTTCTCCTAACGCATCTTCAATATATACGAAAACAGAGAAATAGATTAACGTATGCTGATTTTCTGAATAGAATCTAATTCAATCTCAGTTTGACTTCCCCTATTTTGTAAGGAAAAATCGTCTTCACTTTTTCTAAGTTTGAAACCGTAAAAGATTTTACCATTTTTTAGTTGGACTGCAATCGGCGGGTTTTTTAAATTAGGATTGTTATTAATAATAATTTCGCTTAATAATGTAGCAGGCAATTTGGATGAAAAGGTATCTGTAGATACATTGATTTTTTCATCTTCAAAAAGAATCGTTTTTCCTTGAATACTTCTTCCGTCACTCAAAGAAACTTTCATCACAAGGTTATTTGGAGAATCAAACTTTTCCTCTGGAGGTTCTTGGCGGATAACGGCAACTTCTTTCTCTACCTTCTCTGTGGATTCTTTACGTTCCTCTTTATCTTTTATTATGATACTTTTTAATTCTTCTTTTAGTTCAGCGATTTCTTTTGCTGTTTCTGGATCGGCAGCTACACTTGGGTCTTCTTTTGTGAGCTTTTCTACAATTTGAGAATTTAAAATCATAGCAGACCCTTCGTCTACTTTTTTTACTATATCTGTGTCGCCTAACTTCTGCGCGTTTGATTTTGAGTAATCAGTAAGATCTTTGTTTTTTTCATAAATACTTCCAATTAGAAGTAAACGTCGATTTGCCTTCACTGCTACTTCTTTATCTACTTGCTTTTTTTCTATAAGACTTAGATATTCGGCGATTGCTTTATTTGTTTGCCCCAACTCTTCTAGGCTTCTAGCACGCATATAGTTTTGGTCATTGGAGCGATTTTCAATCTTTTCTAATTGAGAGAGTGTTTCTTTGTATTGCCCAGTTTCGTAAAGTAGTGCAGCTTTTTCGGTTTCAGTCTTTGTTCCACTATTTATATCCTGAATTTTTCTATCACCCTCTAATAGGACATTAATCAGTATACGGGCATTATCTGCAAAGTGAGTTCCAACAAATAAATCCTCCGTCTTACGAAGTTTTTTTATTGCACCCTGCGTATCACCTGTCATTGCAATACAAAATCCGCTATGGAGCATAATAAATCCGTATTCATCACTTTCTTGATTGGATAGACTTTTTTCTAATTCTTCGTACTTTTTTACTGCGGTTGCAAACTTACGAGTTCGTTCCATGTAAAATCCGAATTGGATTTTCATCATATCATTTTGATCTTCTTCTAAAGTCAGAGGGCTTTTAGTCGATATAATACGAACCAAGTTGACAATTGCCAAACCAAACTTTTCTATTAGAGACAACTTAGTATTAGTCTCTCCTAGTTGAGAGTTCATGACATTTGATTCTAGAATATTTACTTGGATCTCGTTAGTGTAATTGTCTTTATCGAGCATCATCTGGCGAATTTTATCTTTTAAAACCTTAGAGGACAATTCGTAGTTTAGTAGTTGTTCTTTGGTAAGTTGAAATCTTAGTTCTTGGATTTTTACATCAACAATAGCACGTGAAGCAAGACCAAAAGTGATCAATAGCAGAAAGAATAGCAGAATTAGTATTTTTCTTTGCATTCACGGAATCTCCACTAGAATCATAGAAACATCGTCTCTATAGTCTATAGCAAACTTGTCTAATTCCTCTGCGAGAAGTTCTAATAAATCCTTGTTGGGTATATGCATATTAGCCTCGATAATGTCGAGGACTCTTTTTTCCGAAAACTGCTCTTCATTTTTTCCTGGACTTTCTACTAATCCATCGGAATAAATTAAAAGTTTATCACCTGGCTTTGCTGCCATTTTAATGACTTTGTAATCAAATTCATCCACCATTCCGAGAGGAGGTCCAACACTCTTGAAGTAAAAAATTTCTCCCGTTGAAGGTCTAAAGCAAATCGGTGCGTTATGCCCAGCGTTACTACAAAGAATTTCCCCGTCATCCGCAATCAGAAAGAATACGGCAGTAGCGAAGAAGGAAGATTGGAAACGGTTTCCAATTATGTCGCCTAACTTTTGAATGATGTATCCAGGATGAATAGATCTTCCAATTATATTTTCGAGGCTCATGATTAATACGGTAGTTACAAGGGCTGCCGAAACACCATGCCCAGATGCGTCTGCAAAGAAAATACCTTGGTATTCTTTTTTATTCATCTTTCCAGCGGGAAATTTGTAAAAATGATAAATATCCCCGCTCACTTCTCGCATCGGACGGTAGGAGGTCGCAACTTTGAGGGCTTTTAACTTTTTGTTGGCAGGTAGGAACATTTCCTGAACTTCGCGTCCAATTTTTAGCTCTTTATTGATTTCTTCATTCAAAGTACTGATAGTTTGAATGGTTTCTTCGATTTTTCCAGCCATTCCGTTGAAAGCTTGTCCTAAAACATCTAGTTCGTCTTCTCTATTGAATTTCCAAACTGCTCTTGACTTTAGGTCACCTGTTGCCATTTTATCAGTGGCATCTTTTAAAACGCTTACACGAGTAAAAATAACTCGGTTGATATAAAGACCAAATAGGATATGGGAAATAAGCCCCCAGACAAATGCTATTGCAATCTGGTAGTAGAGCTTAGTGAGTCGTTCCTGCATATTTTTTATACTTAGTTGAGTACTTAAGAAGATTGGTCCGTCCGTTTCCGGCTCCGCAGCTAGGGGAATTAAAAATTTAATACTGAAGTCGTCTTTATTTAGCTCTAATTTATACTTGGAAGCAAATACGGAGCTCGTATCAGAAATTTCTTTAGCCTTCTTCTTTATATCTTCCTCGATTATGTCCCCATTTACGATACCGTTTTCATTGTACCAAACTACACCGTTTATATCAAATATTTTAAATTGGAAAATTTCCTGGAGTTTCAAGCGTTCATTTAACTTTTTCAAGATTGCTTCATCGTTTTTAGGTATTTTTTCGGATTGTAAATCCTTTAAAACGGCATTTACAAAGTTTTCTGACTGGAATTTGAAGTTTTTCACCAAAAGCTCGGTCTGGTTCTCAAAAATCATTACGGAAAAGAATAAAATATTAACTAGAGCAAGAAAGGAATAAAGAATACCGATTTGTAATCTAAGGGATTTTGAGTTTTGGAATTTATTTAGTATTTGGCTCATAAATTTTGGGTCAAAAAATGCTTTTTCGTAAAAAAATCCAATATTCCTCTAGATTATGGTCTCTATTTTTCGTAAAAAGATAGCTGTTTTACAAAAATATCAATTTTGCAAGAAAAATAGAATTATATTGTCTGTATAAAACAGGTATATAATTGTTATTTTCGGATAGAAACGCTATTATTGATAGACGTAAAGAAGTTTTTAATAAAAAAATAAAAATATTAATTATGAAAAATGTTAGTATTAATTAATAGAATGGGAGTATTTACTATTCAACTTAGATTCAATTATATAGTTGTTGCAATTAAGATGCAAAATTATTATATCTCTATTTTTCCTAATTTTAGGATTTATAAATGAGAACTTTTATAGTATTATTCTTGCTATTTGTCAATACACTTCTCGCCGATATGATTGTTCTAAAAAATGGACAAGTTCTTGTTGGGCGGTATTTAAGCGAAGATGACAGAAAAATTAAGTTCCAAGTTTTCAATGAGATCAAAACCATCTCAAAATCTGACATTACCAATTTTGAACTTGGCTATAGCGGTGTTCCAGTTTGTTATCAATTACAAGATAAATGGTCAAAGACCTGCGGGGATGTAATCCACCTTCTGGACAAAAATAAAATGATCCTTGGTAAAGGAAGTGGACTCCTAGAAAAAGAAGAACTTCTATTAAAAGATTTACAGCTTATAAGCCTCACAAAAACGAAAAAGGAAGATCGCGTCTTCTACATTCTTCGCCCTGGTTTAACTGTTACATTTAAAAACAATGGAGAATTGTTAACCGGTGAAATTCAATCTGTTTCATCCGATACAGTTTCCCTAAAAACACCAAAGGATACAATCACCTTGAAAGAGGTGGATGTAGAGGAAATTTCATGGAAAGGAACTCCTAAAATGTCCTTTTCTTTTTTGCGCTATACGGTTCCTGGACTATTCCAGTTTCAAGACGGGAAACGATTTAAGGGTCTCCTGATTGGCTTTCTTTTCTTCGGTTTTATTGGTGGGGCAGTTTCCGAATACAGCGCTGCGCAAAGTGCATTAAAAAATGATATGGATATAATTATTATTGGGAATAGTGTTTATGTAGGAAGTAATATATTTCCAAATGCGCAATATGAAAAGCATACAAAAGGAATGACCTATGCCATTGCTGGTGCTGCTATGGTCTCGTTATTTCATGCTTATGAAGTCTATTCTCATGTCACTTCGGAAGGAGTGAAAGCATCCATTTATATGCAAGTGCCCTCCATCACATCGCAAGCTTACAGACCTGAATTTGATCAAGGTCGGAGAGCTACTGGAATTGAATTTCGTATTTCGTATAGCTTTTAAACCGCACTGCTAAAAATAATCCTTGCATCATTCGTATTAAGAATAGATGTATTAAACAACCAATAGCAATCGGAAGAAAATAGTCTTGGCAAAATCACTTAAAATCGAAGTCCCACTCATTATAAAACAGTTTAATAATAAACTCAATACAATTATCAAGGAAGATCTTCCAATTCTTGAAGACATCAAAGAAAAAGTAATCGAATCTGGTGGTAAAAGAATTCGTCCATTGACTCATTACTTCCTTTGCCAGCTTTTAGAATACAAAGGCAAAGAGTGGTTAGACGTTGGAACGATTGCAGAGTTAATTCATGCTGCAAGTCTTTTACATGATGATGTAATTGACGGCGCAGATCTAAGACGTGGTAAACCAACCATCGGAAAACTTTACGGAAATAAAACAGCCATTCTAGCAGGCGACTATCTATTAGCCTGTGGAATAGATCATTTGAATAATTTGAATAATCCAGAGCTTATGACTGCCTATACAAGCGTTATTCGCGATCTTTCAGTCGGTGAGCTCATTCAAATGCAATGGGAAAAGAATTCTAAAATCACGATGAAAGAATACGATAAGATCATCTATGGAAAAACAGCTTCTCTATTTGGGGGTGTGGGGCTAACGGCTGGAATCCTGTCGCAGGTAGGTGAAAACAAAAAAAAACAGCTACATGGCTTTGGGGTTAATATGGGTATGCTCTTTCAAATCAAAGATGACTACATCGACTATTTTCAAAGTTCGGAAAATTCTGGCAAGACACAAATGAAGGATTTTATCAATGGACTTTATACCTATCCTTTAATCGTTTTAAAAGAAAAAGCAAATAAAAAAGAAATCGCTGAAATCACAAATATTTTATCCCTTCCTGAACGCGGGGTAACAGAAGTTTTGCGTATTAATGAGTTGCTTTTTATTTATTCGATTCAAAAAGAAATTATCCTAAGATTAAAAAAACTTTCAGAAGAGTTGATTGCATTTCTAAAAGAATTTTCCGAAAACCCAATTCGAAAAATAATGATAGAAAAAATTGAAGAGCTCGTAGAAGATTGAGATCAATTTGAATTTTTCTCTCATTTGCGTTTCCTATTTTTTCAAATGAATTAATCAGCTTTCATGAATCTATTTATGAATGAATATATACTATTTTTTTTAATTTCAATCATCGCATTCCTATATTCATCAGTTGGTCATGCAGGTGCTAGTGGGTACATTGCAGTGATGAGTTTACTCGGTGTTTCCCTCTCAATCATTAAACCGACTTCCCTTTTATTAAATATTTTAGTTGCGACGGTTACGTCGGTTCAATTTATTAGGGCAAAGTATTTTTCCCTAAAATTATTTCTTCCGTTTGCATTGACTTCTATTCCATTTGCATTTTTGGGTGGGTATATAAAAATTCCAACAAAAGAAATCAAACTTGTAATTGGACTGCTTCTATTTTACTCAGCATTCACATTAGTATTTAGATTCAAAGAAAAAAAAAAGATTCAAGAACCAAACTTATTCATACAGTTATTAACAGGTAGCATAATTGGTTTTTTTTCAGGTATAACTGGAACGGGCGGTGGAATTTTTTTAACTCCCATAATTTTATTATTTGGATGGGCAAATATTCGAACGACGGCAGGAGTTTCTGCTTTGTTTATTTTATTCAATTCAATCGCAGGACTCGTTGGTTTTTATCTATCGAATGATAAGTTTGAGGTTTTATGGTTTTTATCATTTCCAGTTCTACTATTTGGTTTTATTGGCTCTTACATGGGGGCTAATCATTATAAACCTAAACTCATCTATATTCTTTTGGGTTTAGTATTAATGATCGCTAGTGCAAAATTGATATTTAATCTCTAAAAAAATTAGATTTATTTAATGTGGTTTTGTCAATTCGCATTAAAATCTTTTAAAAATGATTCATTCTATTTGTAACGGCTAACGCCGTTAAAGGTGAATGGTGGTGTCGCCGTTTTGCTTTAAGAGCAAAACCCTTAAAAATCCTTTTATGCTTTTTTATTGGAAAAAAATAAGTTCCGCAACTTGACAAAGTCGCATTAATACTAAAAATCAGACATGACAAATTTCTTATAGTTGATAGAGTGAGATTTCAGATTAAATAAATATGAGTTCGAGTTCACTTCAAAATATTTCTGGTCAAAACTATGTCCTACATTCTTTTTAAAAATCTTTCTTGTTTGTCACCAGAATTATCGGCAAGGATTCTAAACTCTTCCTCCATCGGAAATTTAGAAAAAACAAAGTCAGGTCATGAGAACCTAGTTATCGACGGAATTTATTTTCACAGCAAACACGACCCAGTCGTAGAAACAAAACGTCTGCTTGATGGACTAAAAAAATCAGAAGAAAAAAAAGTATATATATTCTTTGGAGCAGGTCTTGGATACGCTATATTAGAAGCATTAAAATTTTCCAATGTGCAAGTAATCTGGATGGAATGTTATACGGGAATTTTGAAGTCTGCGTTGTCTATTCAGGATTATTCGCAGTATCTAAATTCTGGGCAATTAAAAATTTTGCTCAAACCATTTGCAGAGGACTTACTATTTTCTGCATTTAAAGGAATATCTGTATTACCCGTTACATTTATTCCGCATCGTCCAAGTATTTCTTGGAAAGAGTCAGAATACATGGAATGTAAATACATCTGTGAAAAATTCTTCCAAAAAAAAGATGTGAATATTGCAACACTCAGTCGATTCGAAAAAATTTGGACTCGAAATTTAATTCAGAACTTTCCCGAAATTCATTCTTTGACTCCCGTATCCAGATTATTTGGAATAGCAAACAATTTACCTATCGTAGTATCGGGTGCCGGACCAAGTCTTTATGAAAACCTAGACGAACTAAAAAAATATAAAGATAGCTTTATCCTAATTGCAGTGGATACCGCCTTACATATATTAGCCGGTGCTGGAATCGAACCAGATTTAATTTTTAGTGTAGACCCGCAGGCACTTAATAGTTCTTACTTGGAAGGATACAAAGGAAGCGGTTATATCGTATTTGACCCTACATCGAGTTACCATACTTTAAGACTTTCCGAAAAATTTAAAACAGGTTTTTTTACTTCTTCTCCTTTCCCACTTTTACAGATTTACACCAAACATTTAAAAGTTGAAGTCGGAGACATTCCGTTTGGGGGATCTGTTTCTACTAACGCAGTGAGTCTTGCCGAACTTATGGGAGCGTCTAATGTTTATTTTGTCGGACAGGATTTAGCGTTTACTGGTGGTTTTGCGCACTGTAAGGGAGCCATACTCGAAGAAAGACTGAATTTTAAAGAGAGTCGTTATTTTAGAAGAGAGAAACATAATTACAGCCAATTATCTGCATTGCCCAAACTCATATCAATTGGATATGATGGAGAAGAATATCATTCGAATGAAAAAATGCAAATTTTTCAAAAGTGGTTTGGTGATCGGGCAGAGGGGCGAAACTGGATTAACCTCTCAAAGAAAGGAGCCAGAATTCGTGGTGTTCCTCGAAAAACTTTTTCGGAATGTTTTGAACCTACTTCACCTGAAGCCATTTTACAAATTCAATCTATAAAAAAGGATATTAGGAATTTAACTCAAAAAACTTCGAAACTAGATTTTGATTTAGAGACTTTTTTGATTGAGGCAGAGGAAACACTTCTTGCACTAAAAACATTTACGACAACTTTAAAAAAAGGCAAAGAGTTAGCAGAAAAAATTTATTCCTTGATTCAAAAAAAAGGAACTAATGCAAAAGAAATCAATGATTTACTCACTCAAATCAATCGAATTGACGAAGAAGTTTCATCCAAAAAAAATCTAAACGAGATTATCGGACTTAGCGTTCAGCGCACCATTCTTACGATCACAGAAGGGTATGAAACCAATTTGAGTTTAGAAGAAAAAAAGAATCCACATCTAAGCGTTGCCAAAAAAAGTATTTTGCTTTACACGGGACTGTATGAGGGCGCAAAATTGATTCAGAGTCTACTAAAAAAAACAAGTATGAGGATGAGTGATGAAAAAAATGAATAGAAAAAAATTTTTATTAAAATCAACAACTGCGTTAGCGGCTACTTATATTTTAACCACGAATATAACTTGTAAAAGCGAGGAAAATAATTTGGACAAAAAGTTAAGATTTACAAATTTACAAGATGCTATTTCTGAATTAAAGAAAATGGAATCGGCAAAAAAAATTACCCCGAATACGCAGTGGTCTTGGTTTCAAATTTTGAATCATTGTGCGCAAAGTATTGAGTATTCGCTAACTGGTTACCCGGAAAATAAACCAGCACTTTTTAGAATGACTGCTGGTAAAATTGCCTCCGCTGTTTTTTCGAGTCGCGGTTATATGAGTCACGACTTAAATGCTCCTATTCCACAGGCTCCTTCCATTCCGAGAGAAGGTGACGAAAAAGAAGCAATGCTTCGTCTCTACAAAGCAATCGAGGATTTTAAAAATTTTTCAGGAGAACTCAAAATACATTTCGCTTATGGAGATTTGCCTAAGTCAGATTATGAGCAAGCACATGCTATGCATATCGCAAATCATTTATCGTTTGTAAGTGTGGAGTAGTAAAAAAGTTATTTTCAAACTAATCCATTCTGATACTCTGTTGGAATGCCGTATTTACTCATAGTTCTCATTCTTTTTTTCCCGAAATTTTTATTCTCTGATTCTTGCGTTTTGGGAGATTGTATCAATGGAAAAGGGAAAAAAGTTTTTGCTAACGGGGATATATATGAAGGAAATTTTAAAAATGGAAAATTAGATGGATTTGGTATATTTATCAGCGCGATAAAAGATTCCAAAGGCGTTGAGATTTCCGCCAAAATTTATGAAGGGGAATGGCGAAATAATAAAAAAGAGGGTAAAGGCAAATTAACCGTTCATAAGAATGACAAGAGTAAAATTTACTCAGGTCAATTTGTAAATGGGAAACTAAATGGAGAAGGTAAAATCGAAACCAACTCAGAAAAATACATTGGTAAATTTAAAAATAATCGTATGAACGGTTATGGAATTTTTGAAAAACAAAACGGAGAAAAATACATAGGAGATTTTTTGAATCATCAATTTGACGGCAGGGGAACTTATATATTTAAAGATAAAACTCTTTATATAGGGAATTTTAAAAAAGGAAAATTACATGGTTCCGGGCGGCTATTCGATAGTAAACACAAAGTAATAAAATCAGGTAAATGGGAAAACGGAGAATTTAAGTGAACTTAAAGTTTTGCACCGAGTCCTTCATTTTATTTGTTTTTTGACTCATCGTTTTAAAATTACTATTCATTTCTTGGATTTCATTAAAAAAATACTTTGTTCCTTTTAAAAGTTCGAAAATATTTACGGAAATTTCTTGTACATTCACAGATTGTTTTGTACTTTTTTCCTCTAAGTGGGAGATAACTTCCTTTACCCGCTTGGAATTTTCGATTATTTCGTTTATGGACTGATTCACTTGGCTAGTAAAACTCAAACCTTGCTCCATATTGATGCTGCTTTTATTCACCATGTCTACGGCTTGTTTTGCTTTCAGATTAATTTCTTTTAATTTGGTTGAAATAATTCTTGTGGATTTGGTTGTCATCTCGGCTAACTTCCCAATTTCCTCTGCTACTACTGAGAATCCTTTTCCATTTTCTCCTGCTCTTGCGGCTTCAATAGATGCATTTAAAGAAAGTAAACCTGTTTGTTTTGCAACACTGTTAATTGAATGAATAATTTCATCTATTTGGTTGCTTTCTTTTTCTAATTCTAAAATGATTGTCCTAGAATTTTCCATAATCAAACTGATGGATTGAATTTTATCGATTGTTTTATTTATAATTTCTCCTCCACGAGCGGCTAACTGTGCATTTGCCTCTGATTCTTTTGCACCGGTTTGAATGATCGCATAATCTTCTATTGCTTCTTCTTTTATTTTTTCCACAAAACTTTCAATTTGATTTACTCCTTCCCCTTGATTAGTTAACTGCGAAGAGAGAGTGTCCACTTTTTCTAAAATTCCATCCATGGCAGTGGTAACATAACTTATATCACTTTCTAGTTCACGAAAAGATTCACTCAGAACGATAGTTGCTTTATTGTAACCAGTATAAAGTCTTTGAATTACCTGATCATTTTCTACCGCATTAATTTTACTGGTTAAATTTCCCTCTGCCAATAACTCAATTGAAGTTAACATTTTATCTACACTTTTTTCAAGATAATCATTGTAAACCTCACGAGCTTTTTTCTCGTTATCAAAACTTCTTACATAATAATAAATGGCAAGTAAGGTAAGCATGGATACAGTAGTCATATTCATTGCATAGAAAAATACTATCGCATTTTCAGATACATTTTCGAGCCCTAGAGAGCGAAAATAATTATCGAATACAAAAGAAAAAATTAGAAGTATAAAATAAGAAGCTCCCCATGAAAGATAAGCTTTTTTATCCTGCACCATTAAGGATGCAAAAGGGGACATGAGAGACCAAAGTATTACTATCCCTGAATTGTGAAAACCGCCTAACGTCCATTGTAGAACTGTTGGAATAACTAAGATCATGAATAATTGCATATACAGTAAGAGTCTATAAAAATTAAAAAGCTTATACAAAGCTAAAGAAATTCCAACGGATATGGAAAATAAAAACGGCAAATACATGGCTTTGTATAAACCAAAAAATGCGTAGATTCCACCCCAACAAAATCCAGCCAACGTGCATGTTGAACTTATAATAATCAAGGCAAGAAGTTTTCCCTTATCGACTTTACTTTCCATATTACACTATTTATCCTTTCTAATGCGACTTTGTCAAGTCGCATTAATATGATTTAAAAATCCCATTTCTATTTTCAGTATGAATGAATAAGCAATATTATCCTCAAGATTCTTTTTTTTAACATTCATGATTTTTTTTCTTTAATTATTATCGGAAATTTTAGAACAAAAACGTCTTGCGATAGCGATCAACCGGATGAGGACTAGATAAAAATATCTTGGGCAAATAAAATTGAATCCCCTCAGTAGGGCGAGCGCGGTCGTGAAATGGAAGGCGCGAAAACAAAATGTTAGACTCGAAACCATTTTCGCGCCTTCCATTTCACGAATCGCCCAAAAAACTTCATTCTATATGTTTAATAATTGGAATTTCTAGCCTTTTTTTTCTTGTAAATAAATTAATGCTAAATATAAATACCCTATCGCATGAGAACTCTTGTATTAATTCTGTTAATTATGACTCATGGCACACTCTTTTCTGATGAGGTTGTCAAACTTACAAATAAAAAAGGCATTTATAATGTCACGTCTTATTTGGATATGTTGGAGGACAAAAATCGTTCGCTTACATTAAGCACGATTATCAATTCCGAAAAAAATCTCTTCTTTAAACCAATTGATGATAGCACGGTTAATTTGGGTTATACTCGTTCAGCATATTGGTTTAGGCTAAAGTTATACAATAAAAATCGCTCTAAACCAACACTGCTTGAAATTCCATGGCCTCATATAGACAGTCTTGACGTTTACATGCTCAGTAACAAAAATAATGGGGACGAGGAAGCGGATGACGTTTTCGTCTCTTACAATAGTGGACGACTCATTCCTTATAACAAACGAAGTTATGAACATCGAAATTTTATTTTTAAACTTCCGAATATTCCAAATGGGGATGAACTCATTATCTATATGAGAGTTGTTTCGGATGAAACGATAATATTTCCGGTTTATCTTTATGATGAAATGAAATTTTTTAAGAAAGACCAGAGTGAAGAATTTGTTTTTGGGATTTATTATGGTGTTGTCATCATCATGTTTTTTTACAACCTGTTTATTTATCTTTCTCTTCGAGATAAGAACTATTTCATATATCTTTTTTATGTAATTGCGCTCGGGCTCTATCAACTTTCTATGAATGGAATTATTTTTTCGTACTGGCCTGATTATCCTGAGTGGAATAAACTTTTTCTTCCTCTCTCGTCTGCGATTCTTCAATTTATATTGATTATCCTCTTTAAAAATCTTCTCAATATTGAAGAAAGATACTACTGGGAAAGAAAAAGTTTATTCGTGCTTACACTTCTGAGTTTTATTTCGATTATCCTCGTGTTGACTATCGATTATGCGACAGTAATTATTCCTATGAATATTCTCGGATTCTTTTATATGATTACTTCTATTTTGATCGTTGTAAGAGCGGTCATTCATGGAAATAGAACGGCTATCTTTTTTCTTATCACGTGGATTACTTTTTTAGCTGGTGGAATTATTTTGACTCTGAGAAATTTTAATATTTTACCACAAAATTTTCTTACCACTTATAGTCTGCAAATTGGTAGCACGATCGAGATGTTACTTCTTTCGCTTGCTCTCACTGATAGAATTAATACAATGAAAAAAGAACTAGTTGTACTCAATACTAAACTGGAAGAAAAAGTAGAAGAGCGCACAAGAGAGCTTAGCCGCGTACTGGGAATGTTACAAGCAAAGGAACTAACAATTGACTCCGAGTTAGATCTTGCCTCTGATTTACAAAAGTGTATTTTCCCTTCCACTGATTTACCTTATCCGCATATTAAGTTTGTGGGTTATTATGATTATCTCATGAAAGTCGGTGGAGATTTTTACGACATTGTTCCTTTACAAAATAATTCTGTTGGAATCCTAATAGCCGATGTATCGGGGCATGGAATTCCGGCAGCATTACTTTCTACTATGTACAAAATTAGTTTTTTGAATGCTTCTCGTCGTACTTCTTCTCCTGTAAAAATTTTCCAGGAAGTCAATAAAAGTATTTCGAGTATTATGAATACTCATGATTATCTCACGGCGCTCATTATTGTAATTGACCAAGGTGGGCGTATGCGTTTTAGCTCTGCCGCACATCGTCCTGCTTTTCTCTATAGAAAGAAATCTAAGACGATAGAAATCCTTTCCACAAAAGGTCTATTTATCGGAATGCTTAGTTATGCAAGCGACACGTTCGAAGAGAAGGAAAGTTATCTGGAAGCTGGAGATAGAATTTTGCTTTTTACTGATGGAATTATTGATGCCTTCAATGAAAAAGAAGATCGTTGGAGCTCGGACGAATTACAAGAAGTATTCTCTAAATCAAATAAATTTCCTTTAGAAGAAGCATTAGAATTTATTAAATCAGAATGGGTGAAATTTCGCGGAACAAAAAAGATTAACGATGATTCAACTTTGTTATTAGTCGAATACACAAATGGGAAGAAGTAAATCCTATAGCAACTAACGTGAATTCGAAGAAAGAAAATTTAAAAGATTACCACCAATGGACACCGATAAAAAGAACGATAAAAGATACGATGGTTTTTATTTTGTTTTTGGAATTGAATAATATGGCACTAAACGACGCTCTTTATGAAACCGAGACGAATATAATAAATCAAATTAACATCGTTTTGTTATTGGTGCTCTCGGTGTTTACACGTTCGGCAAAGCTCAGTGCAAGTCGGTGGTAATCTTTAAATGTTATCTTAATATCTTTGTTAGTTCAGAAAAATATTCCTTCGTTTCGGAAACATCATTATGCCCTGCATTTGGAATTACGAAAAACTTATACTCTGATTTAATATTTGGTTCTAATTTCTGAGCGTATTCAAGTGGAATTACAAGATCCTCTGTTCCATGAAAAATATAGATAGGACTTTTAACAAACTCAATTATATTTTCAGAATCCAATTTATATTTTAATAGAAAAGATGGTAATAGTGGATAATGGTATTTAACCACATTAGAGAAATTATTATAAGGTGTTTCTAAAATAATTCGTTTCGGATTTTTTTCCTTTCCTAAAAAAACAGCAAGTCCAGAGCCAAGGGACCTTCCATACAGAGTAATTTGTGATTCTGGGTAGATGGATTTTGTATAATTATATGCATACAAAGCATCTTGTATCAAATCTTCTTCGGAAGTAATTTTCCCAGTGCTTTTCCCAAACCCGCGAAAATCATATATAATAAGGTTGTATTTACGTGATAAAAAATCCTCTGCTATTCCACCCCAGCCGGCTAAGTTGCCCCCATTCCCATGAAAGTATAATACAACCCCTTTCGAATCTTTCGTTTTAAAATGAAGGGCATTAATTTTAACATCATCCGCCACTTCCCAAGTTAATTCTTCGAATTCAAATGGAAAAGAATAAGTATAATTAGCCGCTAAGGGATAAGGCTGAAAAATTAATTTTTCCTGAAAGTTATATAAAATGTATAAGCAGATTAAAAAAAAAACTGGTAGGGTAATCAAACTTAGCTTCATAACGACTAAAGAATGTTGTTTCTTTTGCTTACAAATTTTTCACTAAATGGAATCTCGATCCTAGCAAAGGTTAGACCATTTTTTGTCCCTATTCTAAATAGAGATGGATCTAGATTTTCTGCTTTGAGTAAAATTAGACTTAGAACTAATCCTAAACCTTCTCCTTCCGTCGAATCAGAATTATCCATATAATAACTCATCAAGTCATCGTATTTATCGCCGAGTGCAAGTTTCTCACGAATTCTTGCTTCTTCCGCCGGTAAAAGTTCTGTATTATTTAATACTTCAATTTCAAGTCCAGTTGAATCGTAAGAAAATTTTACACGAACGTAAATATTTTTCTCTTTATTACGAGCACCTGACTGTCGGAGATTTGATTTGTTAATATCTTTTTTAAAAAGAATAATTCCTCTCGCATAATCTTCTGGATTATCTATATTTAAGGAATTTTCCAAAAAGAATAGTTTTTTTGCATTTGCCTTTACTCCATTTAGAATGGATTCAAATAATACATTATAAACTGTATTAGAAAGGGCAGATTTTTCGTATTTATCTAGAATAGATTTTAATCCAAATTTTATAATTTCTTCGATTTCAGAAGAAAAGGAATAAATGATAACAACTAAACCTTTTTTGGCTTCAATTTGTTTTTCAATATTTACTCTTTCTTTTGCTTCATCGAAATCTTCATTTTCGTAGATGAAGTAGAAATCTGTTTCATTCAAATTTTCCATTGAGTTATTTCTTTAGTTCTATTTAAAATTTAAACAGGCTTGCACTGCTTCTTCTTCCGTTGGTAAAAGTTTTGCATTTGTGTTTTTTATTGAAACTTTGATGATGTTTTCAACAGCACTTACGCAGGAGCAGATATGAATGATTCCACCGTGTTTGTATAAGCTTACTAGCGAACGAAGTATAATTCCAACACCGGAAGAATCAATAAAAGGAACTTCAGCAAGATTGAGAACAACCTTATACTTTTTTTCCTGAATGAGTTTGTTAATCGCTTCACTAATTGGCTCTATATCATACATAGTGATTTCGCCCTGAATATCAATTACTGGTATAGATTGATTTTCCCTGATTATTACGTTCATTTTGAGACCCTTCTATAAATATTCAAATTTAGACTGATTTTAGCTTTGTTTGTGTTACAAAAGCAGATTTATTAGATTCAGTAAATCAAAAAAAATATTCTAAAGAACCCATAAGTAAAAAAACGAACAAATGAGAAATGAAGTTAGTAAAGCCAAAAAACTTCTCTCTGTTGAGTTAAGTTTGAGACCTTAATAGTTACAATTTCTTTAGTTGTATCTTCAATGGAAAAACCACTTGAAAAGCCTTTCGCAGTAAGCTGCAAATCTTCTAATTGTAGGAACTCCGGCTAACGCAATATTTTGTATCCTTATGAATGCTGTCTGATTCAAATTCGGTTTTGGTTGAACCTAATTTATATGATCGCTATTTTTGCGGTGGATTACCCCTGCGTATAAATCTTAAAATAGGAAGGATGAATCTGCATTCTTGGATTAAAACCTTCCTCTAACTCACCGTCTACGTTCATGACGAGTGGATTTTCGTGATGAATTTCAATTTTTTTAATGAAACCAGTTTTGATCTGAGGGTGATTTACATGGTCTCCTTTAAAGATTTTAGGAAAATTGGCGAATAGATTTAAGCGACTATGTAACATAGGAGAAATCAAAAATAATTTTCCATCATTTACACGAACATGAGGGGCTATTTGCATTTTGCCTCCAGTGTAACGGGAATTAGACACAGTTACCATATTGCATTTAAGTAATTCTTCTACTCCATCAATGATTGTTTTTAATTCATAAGGTTTATGACTCAAAAGTTTGATAAGACTAGCTATGGTATAATTAGCAGATCCGATTTTACGCATTTTGATAGCTAACTTTGTTATATCAGATATTAGCCCAACTCCCCAAATATTAAACATGATTCTTTTTGATTCATGCCCCATAGATAAGTCTGGATTTATTTTATTGTAGGTAATTATTGCAGAATCAATATTAACCGTAGAATTTTTATCGAGAGCATGGAATAATTTATCCCGTGCTGACTTGTAATCTTTAATTTCAAAATCTCTTAGAAAACTATTTCCAGTTCCACCAGGAAGAAAACCAACAGGCTGTGTTAATCCTTTAAAATCTAATTTTTCAGAAATTCCCTGAATTGATTCTGAAAGAGTTCCATCTCCTCCCATGAAGATTTGAAGCAAATCATCATTATGCGTTTCTTTAGCTGCTATTCGAATATCAGCAAGAGAGGTAGTTGGACGTAATTTCAGTTCTGTTCCTGTAAACTCTCTCCATTTGGCAGCAAAATCTATTGCTCTTTCCTTTGCCTTGCCTTTACCACTATTTGGATTAAATACAAGTACTGCGTGTTTTCCTTTCATTCTTCCCTCTTTCACCCTCAATATATTTATTCTCTCGCCCGTTACAAAATGAGAGTTCTCATTTTGTAAATTGTGCGAGTTATTACTGATGATTACTTCTTACCTAAGTTATTTTCGAAAAAACCGATGTCAAGGTTGTTTTTTGCAATGTTTTTACTTTTTCTCCTAGCAAAACAATGCAGGGAAAAACAAAGAAAATTAGTATTTTAAAGATGATGTTTCGCTAAAAAATCAAACATTTTTCCTGCCAATACCTCTGCTTCTTCTTGGACTATATTGTGAGAAGCTTCCTGTATCACTAAAATTTCCGAGTTTTTGATTTTACTATGCATTTCCTCGGAACGCCGTGCAGGGGCAAATAAGTCTTTACCTCCAGCTATAAATAAAGATGGAAGTGAAATAGATTCCAAAGGTTTGCTTAACGGATGATTTTGTACATCCATAATAAAATGAATCAGTAAGTTTAAGTCTTGGTGTTTCATGCTATCTAAAAAAGGTTGGATATCTTCCTTAACTGTTTTTTCTTCATTTAAAAAAGTTTTAGATGCGATGAATAATCTGAGATCAATTGGTAATCCATGAATCCATCTCCATGCGGTTAAAAATGCTTTGGGTGCAACAGGAGAAAGTCTTCGTAATACTTCGGCTAACTGAGCAAATATAGTAGTATCTAAATTTAAAAAAGAATCCATTACTCGATCACTAAATCCTGCGATACTAATAAAAGAATTTGCAACACTCGGATAACGGAAGTTAAACTCTAACATAATCTGAACTCCAGTGCTATATCCTAAAAAGATTGCTTTTTGAATATTTAATTCTTCTAAAACGCGTTTGGCATCATCTACACATCCATCTACAGTCACATCTTTAAAATTTTTTGGAGTCTCTGACTTTCCATGACCTTTATAGTCCCAGAAAATTACTTTGTATTTTTTTGAGAGCAAATTCACTATTAGCTTCAAGTTTGGTTCACTACAGGTAAAACCATTGAAAATAAAAATAGGAAATCCTTCTCCTCTTACATGGTAGGCAATTTTTGTCCCGTCTCTAGATATAATAAAATTCATTTGTTCTCCTCACT
>JAGOHK010000087.1 GCA_017996175.1 Leptospiraceae bacterium | reverse complement strand
GTCATTTCGATAAATCCAATTCCACGAGATTGGCCAGTGTATTTGTCTGTAATAATTTTTACAGATGTAACTTCGCCAAAAGTTTCAAAAAGTTGTCTTACATCGTTCTCAGTTGCTTCGTATGTTAGGTTGCCTACATAAATGTTCATAATTAAAATCCTTAAAATGTTTTTTGTCTGGAGAATTAGAGAAAAGCGGAAATTTTTTTTGTTAAGACAAGAAAAATCAAAACCCTACTATAAAATCTTTTTGTCTTTTACGAAAACTGTGAGTGAGAGAAAAGGCAGGTAAATGCGAATACTCTAAGAAAACAATCATCAATGCTGAAACAAAAAATCCAAATCTGTTTACCAATATAATTCTAGACGATTTATTGTCAAACACTAATTTACCGCTACGGGCGATTCGCACTTCGACTCCGCTCAGTGACCGAGTTGGTCGGTTGGTGAGCGGAGTCGAACCACCGACCGCGCTTTCACCTACTGTCAATAAATTGCATCCGCAATTTATTGACACCGGTTCAATCGCTATCGCTCGTAAAAAGAAATACATTTTACATAGCCGAATTGAATATTAAAAGTGCTTACTAAGATGAGAAATGTCAGACTATTTCCTAAAAAATTCCTTTTCCTTTTAGTCGTCTTGTAAAGTCTATTCAATAGAGACTATGAAAACAAAATTTACAATATTAATACTAGCTATAGCGGTTTCTTTGTTTGCAATTGCATTTTTTTCGTCCAAAGAAACATCTTTCGTGCTTCTGGATGCAAGTGAACTTGCCATCCACCCTGACAAATACGATGGAGACAATCTTCGCGTAAGAGGCATGGTAAAAATCGGCTCTGTTACCCGCGAGGGCAGAGAAGCAAAATTCATCATCGAACTAGATAACAAAGAAGTCCCAGTCAACTTCACAGGCAAAGAGCTATTACCCGATGCATTCAAAGAAGGAGTCCGCGTTCGTGTGGATGGGAAATTCAAAAACGGCGTTTTAATCGGCGACCACGTAGAAGCAAAATGTGCCTCTAAATATGAAGCGGAATACAAAAACGAACCATGAACAACCTAGGAATTATCTGTCTTCTCACCTCCCTTGCCATTCTAGTCTTTAGCATCTTCCAAACTTCATTCGGAATCTGGAAAAAAAACGACCATGCGATTGAAGTAGGACGTTATACGCTACTTGCGAACTTTTTTGTGGTGTTGCTAGCATTCATCGTTCTAATGACACAACTTGCGAGAATGGATTTAACAAATCACTATGTGGTCATGCACTCAAGCGATCATTTGCCTTTATTCTATCGCATAACGTCAATTTGGTCGGGGTCTTCTGGCTCCCTACTGTTCTGGAACTTACTTGTTAGCCTTTTTACTTTCATAGCTCTCTGGCAAGCAAGAAATTCCAACATGGAGCGCATTCCAGTCATGCATTTAGTGTTAGCCATTATCTCCTGTTTTTTTACCTATCTCGCTGTGTTCTACGAAGACGCGCAACCTTTTAGAGAATTCCAGCCAGCAGCCGTAGTTGGTCGTGGACTCAACCCACTCTTACAACACTGGGCGATGATTATCCACCCACCGATTCTCTACATTGGCTATGTGAGTTTTGCAATTCCATTTGCTGTTGGAATGTCTGCGCTCATCACAGGAAACCTATCTGCCGACTGGCTAAAGTCGATTAGGCGCTGGTCAATCTTTAGTTGGTTCTTTTTGGGAACTGGAATTTTACTCGGCTCAAAATGGGCTTACGAAGAACTCGGTTGGGGCGGATATTGGGCTTGGGATCCAGTGGAAAATGCTTCACTTATGCCCTGGTTACTCGCAAGTGCATTTATCCATTCTCTCATCATCCAAGAAAGAAGAGGAATGCTCAAATTCTGGAACATGTTACTCATTATCCTCACCTATCACTTTACCCTTCTTGGAACTTGGATTACACGAAGTGGAGTATTAGAAGGACCTCATAGTTTCTCCAAATCTACGATTGGAACTCCGTTTATCATCTTCATCGGGCTAAGCTTTGTTATCTACATCGGAATTTTGATTTACAGAAGAAATGATTTAAAACCAGAACGAAACTTAGAAGCAATCACTTCCAAAGAAGGAAGTTTTCTTTTGAATAATTTCATCTTGGTACTTGCTTGTATGGTAATATTACTCGGAGTATTTTCTCCCCTTCTCTATGGAAAAGAATTTCGCGCCCCCTGGTTTAATTCTTGGGGTGTGCCTGCGGGGATAATTCTACTTCTCCTCATGGGCTCTGCTCCCCTACTCGCTTGGAGAAAAGGTGCTGACGCAGTATTTTTCACAACTCTCGCAAAACCACTATTATTCGGTGTGGCAACCGCGTTTTTCTATGGAATTTTCTACTCTCGTTTTTTCACCCAAAGCGATTATTCCATCAGCGATAAACTAGGCGAAATCTATTCGATTGTAACCATCGGCTTATCAGGATTCACCCTCGCCGGAATTGGGCAGGAATACCACAGAGGAATTCGCGCACGACAAGAACAATTCAAAGACGAAGCGTATTTGGTAGCTGGTCTCAGAATGCTTCTTAAAAATAAACGTCGCTATGGTGGATACATTGTCCATTTTGCAGTTGTTCTCATCTTTGTGGGTTACGCTGGTAATGCGTTCAAACAAAATACTTCAATCAAATTCTATTACCAACTAGAAAACACAAACGGAAATGAAATCATCTACCGTGGTTACGACAAAGGGATGTTAGGCGACTACCAAATAGAAGCAGCGACTATCAAAATAAAGCCGATCATCAACGGAGACGAAACAAAATCTCCGAACCTTTTTAACGTAATTGTTTCCGAAGAAGCAACATACAAGATCAAACGACAATTAGCCTCTGTAGAAGACATGGTAACGGAAAGAAGATTCTATCCACAGATCAATCACATGACCGGTGGATTTGAAACGCATATCCCGACAAGTGAGCCTTCGATTCATTCTAGTCCAAAAGAAGATTTATACATCCAACTAGGGGCAATCGAACATGCGGCGCTCACAGAGGAAAATCCTGAGTTGCCGATGCTATTCATGGAATACTTCTTTGGAGCAAGAAACTTCGAAGAAAAAAGTGCGTTCTTCCAAAGGTTCCCAAAAGAAATCGTAGGCAATTTAGAAATCTGGATTAATCCATTGGTGAAATTGATTTGGTTCGGTTCTCTTCTATATTTCCTTGCTGGCTTATTCATATTACTCCCTATTGGGGAAGGAAAGAAAGTATGAAAAGTTTTTCATTACAGAGAGGATTGCAAAGAAACCGGTTACTGAGCGGAGTCGAAGTAACCTATAGAATAAGCGGCATTTCGACTCCGCTCAATGACCGACTGGGTCTGCTACTTTTAATAATTGTCCTCTTCTCCACTTCCCTCTTCGCAGATTCGAGTAGTACTACGCTTACTGATTTGAAGCAGATTGAAATTTTTAATGATGTGACTTCGCGGATACGTTGTATTTGCCTGCCTTCTCTTCCGATCAAGAGTTGCTCTTTTAATAATTGTGCGATTTCAGCACAGTTAAAATTCTTTATCGAAAATAGAATTCGAAAAGGAGAAACAGCAAACGAAATCGTCCAAAAGATGCAAACCGGTTTCGGCGAAGAGGCGTTATCCGATCCAATTATTCAAAAGCTTCAAAATTCTGGAAACGAGAACATGGTCTCAGGTGTAGTAAACGGATTTGGAGAAAGAATCCTCGCACAACCTGACTCTACTTGGATCAATCTTACTTTATTCGCTGGAATGGCACTCGGACTTGGACTCATCTTTTACTACCTAAAAGGTCGTTTAAAGAAAACGAAAACTGAATCAGAGCCACAAACAAAACCAGCTCTATCAGCAGATGCAGAAAAATACTTAAAGGAAATTAGCGGCTAATGGATATTTTACTCATATTCTACTCAGTTCTACTCGCGGGAATTCTAACAACTCCCTTTCTATACATCCGCTTCAACCAAAAAATTCTATCTACCCGCGACTCCGAGTTAAAATCAACCTTAGATTCCGAGCGCAAAATGCTTTTAGAAAACTTGAAAGATCTCAAGACCGAAATGGATACCGGCAAAATCCAAATATCCGAATTTTCTGAACTCTCTCAGGATATTATTTCTAATCTAAAAACCTTAGACGAAAAAATCCAATCTGTCAAAGCGGCTACTCCTTCTTTGCCTGTGATCGGCACTTGTAGTAAGTGTAATTTCCATACTCCGATTATAGGCGCGAAGTTTTGTGTTATGTGTGGTAGTTCGTTGTTAGATTGACATTATCATTCCCATGTGAAGGCGCTGGTCGCGAATACTTGGAGCGAAGGGTGGATTTTCTATCGGGAATCTCAATTACAAAAGATTTTACCACGGATGAACACCGATGGGGTTTTTGGTTATTTATGGGTTATTTTCATAGAATGTAGGGGCTGAATACATTCAGTCCTTTTAAACAATATCTATTATTTATGAATTTCTATTATAATGCATTTTCCTTTTACAACTTATTTATAGATACATTAATACTGCTTGGATCCATTTTTTCCTTTTATTATTTTTTCAAAAAACAAAATCTAGCAATTTTCTCGCCTGATTTTATTTCTAAAAAATATATGCTTACCTTTATAAAATCTTCTGTCGTAGTTTTTTTAGTTGGCAGTATAATCGCCATTCTACTGGGATTATCTACTTTCCTTAGAATACATATTCTCTGGACTTTGGCTACTGTTTGTTTGCCTCTATTCCTTTTCATTCATTTGATTAAAAGTAAAAAATACTTTTTACTACCGATCATTTTTACGATAATAGCTTTCAAATTTTATGCAGAAAAAATTGAGCCAAATGACCTAGATGTAGAGCGGATAACGATTCGAACAAATAAAATTAAGAAAAGAATTAGAATCACTCATATTTCTGATCTTCAAACTGATGATATTAGAGAACTACATTATGAAGCCCGAAAATATTCCGATGAATTTAATCCACATCTCATTTTATTCACAGGTGATGTCCTCAATCATATTTCAATTCAAGGAAAAGTAGAAAAATATCTTTCTGAATTTAAAAAGATCGACTCATCGTATTTTGTCAGCGGAAATGTAGATGGAATTTTAGATTTAAAAGATTTTACAAGGCGAAGTGGATTTATTTTTTTTGATAACCAAGCAAAATTTTTAAGAGTCCAAGAGAATTTCATTGGGCTAATCGGGATTAGTCTTTCGGAATTTAGGAATAAAGAATTGATAAGTAAATTAAGTATGGAAGTAAATGACGCAGAATTTAAAATTTTAATTAGCCATTATCCTGATTCTATTTTAAATGTAAAAAATTCTAGCTTGGATTTGATTCTTGCGGGTCACACTCACGGGGGACAAGTTTGTTTGCCATTCATTGGTCCCATTATTACTCTTTCTAACGTTCCAAGAAAAATTGCTGCCGGAGGATTGCATATTTATAATGGAATTAAAATCATTGTTAGCCGCGGACTTGGAATGGAAGGACATATTGCTCCAAGAATTAGAATACTAAATAAACCACATTTAGTTTTATTAGAGCTTGTTCCTGAATGAAGCTGGTTTAATTCGGCAATAAAAATAACTAAAACAGGAGAACAATTTGTCTAGAGAAGAAAATCTGGGGATTTTCCTCCTCGCTTAGCTAGGAACTAACGTTTTGATTTAATCTTTCGGTAATATGATTTAACAACTCAGTGTTTTCTTGGAGGACTCCAGCGGTTTGCAGTATTTCTCTGGAGCGTGTGTGAATAGTTTGGATATTTTCTAAAATCTCTCGACTGAAATTGCCTTGTTCTTCGGAGGTTGATTTCAATTTACCAGAGACAGATTTCATTTCAGATGTCTGATTTAATACTTCTTTGATGAGAGACATTTCTTTTTTTACTTTCTCGTCCATCTCAACTAACTCAGATACAATCAAACGAATACCTTGGACAATATCATGAATTGATCCTACAACGGATTGGATACGAGAAGCCCCTTTTAGAGTAGCGGAATTCATTTCCTTAACGAGTTCACCAATCTGTGCTGCATTTCGACCTGCAAGATCTGCAAGTTTACTTACTTCATCAGCAACTACGGCAAATCCTTTTCCTTGTTCGCCCGCTCTCGCTGCTTCAATGGCGGCATTTAGTGCGAGTAGATTTGTTTGTTTTGCAATTCCATAAATAATAGATACGATATGCGACACCTTCGTGGAAATAGTTTTAATATTTTCCATTTCTTGAACTGTGCTATTCAATTCCTTTTCTCCTACCTCAGCCCGCTTAAGGGCGTCTTTTCCTTTTGTGGAGATAATTTGATTTACCCGCTCTGCATCAATCATGGCTGAATTTAGATCCTTCATAGTAAGGGAATTTTTTTCTGAAATAGATTCTTGATTTGCGGTGAGTTGTAGGATATTATGAGTAGTGGAATTGGATTGATCAATGATAGAACTAATTTCGTCCATGAGCTGAGATTGTTCGTGGTTTAGTTCTTTATTATTCATTACAACGTCATTCATGTTTTGAAAAACTAAGTTCAATTCCTTGATCGCATGTTTTGTTTCGGCAATCATTTTAGATAGACTTTCGGACTGTTCATTTGCACGGTTCTTAGATTCAATTTGTTCTTCAGCTAGTCGCCTAACGTATCGCGTACAAGTTGTGGTTGTAATTGCCATTGCTAGAATAAAAAGAGTATTCACCACAACAAATGCAATATCTAAACCAATTCCCGGTCCTGGTGTTCTTTTTACAATTGTCATAAATGTAATCGACAAAATTGTAAAAAGTAAAGTTGTAAGTAGTCCAGTGGTCAAAGTAAAACGAGGAGAAAAACGTAGACTCGCACCAGCGATTAATAGAAAGTAAACTCCAAATAGTGTGACATTTCTTACTCCTCTGGAAATATCATCTTTCGTGTCAAACCGTAAGTAACCGCATACAACAATTGCAAATCCAATTAACTCAAATAAAATACAATAGTATTTGAAAGAAGGATTGTATTTTTCTCTGGAAAGACTATAAAGAGAGACTAATACCGATAAGCTATAAACTAAAATACCTGTTACATAATTTCCTAGAATTTTAGGGACTTCATTTTGAACTAAAACTCCGATGATGACTCCGAGAGAAAAAACTGAAATTAAAAAAAGTCTGAGGTAAATGGAGGCTTTTTCGCCTTTACGTTCTAGTATATATTTTTCATTCATATTTTATCTTTTAACACAGCGAACTCGAACGTCGATGTCCTTATGATAATAATTGCCATACCCATCATTGATATCAATGTAATAGGCATAGTCGGTATCTTTTTTATTAGAAAGGGAAGTCCAGAATACGCAACAGGGTTCTCGAAGAATATGATTTTTGAGGTGAGCCATATCTCTGAGTTCTTCTGGTGTAGGAAGTCGCATTCCTTTTTGTTCGCAAATATCGACAGCCTCTTCCCATTTCATGAGCCCTTCAAAATTTCCCCATTCCACTGTGCCAACGGAAATTAATTTTGCATCTGGTATATATACAACGTCTAGTTTTGATTGGGATTTCTTTTTGTAATTAGAAACAACCGATTCCCCGGTTTTGATTTTGTAATGTGGATTTAGAATTTTGATCGCCGCTTCTTTTGTATAAAAATCAAAATCTTTTTCTAAAAAAGAAATATCTACAATCGACTTAGTATAAAAATCTCCTGTCTTTGGATCCCGCTTTAAGTTATTCAGGAGAATCTTGATTTGCCCTTGGTCTTCAAAAATTTTCCCATGGATGATTTCGTCTGCGTCCCTTGCCTCCTCTACTTCGGAAAGAATTTCTCTCGAATCACGTCCTTGTTTTTGAAAACTTTCCGCCTGTTTAATCAGTAGGTCTAAGTCCGATTGGCATACAATATTATATCTATCCCCAAACTTTTCTACCATAATAGCTTTTAGTTTTAAAATAAAACTCTCTCGGATTGTCTCAGATACGTCTGGGGCAATACTCAGGTGTGGGATATAGATTTTATTTTTCCCTGTAACCGGGAGCGAAAATAGATAACCCAAGTTTAGATTTAGGCAAATGAATAGAATTATTAGTGATTTTGGAACTAGATTGAAGAAATTTAGCTTGGACATGTTCACAAATTAACATGTATGAGTAAAATTTCAATCTTTATTCGAGTCGGTTTCTCTCAATTGAGGGTTCTACCTATGCCGAGAAATTTGGGTTTAAAAATGGTTTTTTCTAATTTGTTTGCGATATTACTGTTTGCTAAAAAAATACCCGAGAAAAGACAAATATGCATCTCCTCGGGTTTAGAAAAATTGCTCAGTAGATAAATGGAGCCAAATGCACGTTATTCGCTATTTAGGAACGATAGAGACTCTCCTATTTTTCTTACGTCCTTCTTCATTATTATTAGGGGCTATTTGTTTGGAAGAACCCAATCCTTGGACTTCTAAATTACTTTTTGGGAAACCTTTCGAAATTAAATAATTAGCAACGGACTGAGCTCTAAGTTTACTCACAACTAAGTTAACTTTTTCGTTGCCTCCAACCGCAGCAGTATGTCCTTGCACAAAAATAGGAGGATTCTGTTCTCTATTCAATACCTGTAGAATTTTATCTAATTCAGGATATGATTCTTTTAGGATAACATCTCTGCCACCTTTAAAGTTAACAGAGTAAGAGGATAATTCTTGTAATCCGTTACTTCCCATATTCATACTTCGATCACTTTTAAATGACTCTGATTCTTTGCTAATAATTGGAATAGGTGGAACATTGATTCGAATTTCGCTATAGGATTTATATCTGCTCATATCCAATTTTGCGGGTTGAGTAGTAAACTCCTTTGTCTGAATCATATAGGTAAAAATTCCACCCGTTGGTAGGATTGCCGCAAACTCTCCCGTGCCAGGTTTATTGGATAAAATTCCAATTGTTTTTCCTGTTTTAAAATCTGTCCAAATAATTTTTGCTTCCATCGGTTTGCCAGCTAAATCCACAATTTTTCCCAAAATGACAAGTGCTCCACCTACAGGTTTTGCTCGTGGGGGTAATGGTAAAATTTCGTAAATGTCTTCGCTGGTTGCACTATTTAGTTTAGAAGAAAAGAATCCTCTATCACCAGCAGCCGTTAGGCGAAACCCCCAATTACTAGAAGAGCTATTTAGGAGCTTACCAAGATTAACCGGCTTTGACCATTTCTCCCATGAATCATCCAAACGAACCGTTTTAAAAATATCCAAATCGCCAAATCCATTTTGTCCATTCGAGCTAAAATACAATGTCTTTCCATCTGGATGTAGATACGGAGATCTTTCCGCACCGGGTGTGTTGATCAAAGGACCGATATTTTTCACGTTTGAAAAATTTCCATCATCGTCCATATCAGCAATAAAAATATCAGTGTTGCCCCAAGTATGACCTGAATGCAACATACCTTTCCGAATATAAGAATACAAATTATCCGGTCGATCACTTACAAATAAAATTTTCTTTTTATCAGCAGTGGCATTAAAATCAGACTCAAAACAATTTGTATTTACGGGAAATGGAAGTGCTTGCGGTTTTCTCCAACCGAAGGGTTTCCAGGAATCTTGCGATCGAAAAATATCTCCCCGACCAGGACCTCCGCCATAATTTCCAAATAAATAAATTTCTACACCGTCAGACGAAATATCTAACGGAGCTTCATGTGTTGAGGTGCTGATTCCACCTACTGAAGTTGGAGTCGACCAAGTTCGTTCACTCGCATTATAATCAGAAACAAATACATCTTCTCCACCATTTCCCCCCTCTCTCTCATAAGAGGAAAAATAGATTCTTTTATTACTTGCTTCTGGGATCGGGGTGTATTCATCAGCTTGCGAGTTAACTTCGCTAATTGTTCGTATATCAGCCTTATCTTTTTCCGATAATATTTTAATCAATTCCTCAATATCTTTTTCTTTATTTGGGAAACTAGATTTGTATTTTTTATAAATTGACTTAGCACCTTCCCAATCTTGTCTGAGCATTTTATTTCCTGCAAGTGCTTGGACAAACATATATTTTTTGTAAGAATTTCCTGCTTCAGCCTCAATCGATGCAGTTAAAAAAGTGTCATCTTTAGAAGTTAAAGAGCGAAAGTAAAGTCCGCCATCGGATTCGTCTCTCCATTGAAATTCTTTTTTCCATTGGAGAGCCAAATCCTCATTTTCCTTATTCAACGGTTGCGTATAGGAATAGGTAGAGTTCGAAGTGTAACAAGAATCGGACGGAGTGGTGTAGACCTCTTTTTTTTCCTTAACCGGTACGTAGTTAAGATTTTTATATTCACAACGTTCACAGTAATTCTGACCTGAACCACAGTACCATAAACTGCCCAAAAAAAGGATGAAAATGCTACTATAAATTATTAGACTAATAATTTTTTTCATGTTAAAATACCCGTTTCAGTTAAAATTCTGAATTTCCTAATTTAAGATTTATTTGAGTGTGAAAATTTTTTCGTCCATCAATTGTTCATGGATGTAAAATTCAATTTTGTAACTACCTCGCTGCCAAGAAGAACCTTCGTCAAAACCCCAACCGGAGGTATATGTGAAGTTACCCCATTCTGGTTTAATCTCAACATCATGTTTATTTTGATTCATTAGTACTCCATCGGAATCAACATAACGAAATGCGATTTGAAGTTTTTCTTTTTTTTTGCCGGATAAAATTCCACAACTTGCATCAGCATAAATAAATCGTGCTGAAGAAGCTGAAAATACAGCGTCATATCTTCTTTTATTGATTTCAGGAACTTTGTCCGAACCTTCAAATATTTTTATTTTACACTTATATTCATTTGTCATAGATCTGGATTTAGGCTTATTATCATTAGTCGCTACAGAAATGTCATCGACACCATCAATAATTAAATTGGAAAAACTAAGTATACTTCCTGAGTCTACTCCAACAATTCGAAAAGAAATATTTTTATTTTCTTTCGAAGAGATTAAAATCAAATCAGCTCCCGCCATTTTCCCAACTTTAATAGCTTCTGAATCGGTCATTCCAAGCTGAGCAAGAGAATGTTCTTTTAAAAGACCGGAAAGTAATTCTCGTTCGACTAATTGAAACTTATTAGAATTAAATATTTCGCTTATCGTCAAAGAATGAATTTGTCTTTCTATTGCAGTCTGTTCATCCGGGTCATCTTTAAATGGTAAGATAGCAATTTTCTGATTTGCTTTTCCACGATACTTATCTGCTAATTCACGAATCGCATTTTTATGTCGATCTTCAAATTTCTGAGGAGCAGAAGCACAAAATAAATGAGCAAAAATAAAAAAAAATATAATTAAAAGTTTATACAAATTAAACCCCTATTAAAAAATTTACTAAAGTAATCTCAAATCATTTTCCATAAATTTTTTATAGTAAAAACATTCAATATTTTATTTTTATAAATTCACTTTCTGATTAGCACTGATTAGCCGCACTCAAACCAAAATCAGAATTAATTTGAGACGTTAGTTCGATATTAAATTACCTGAGCCTAAAATAATTAAAAATTTTTAAGTTTCATTCATACTTCCAATATAAAACGGATTTGTCACTTGCCTGAAAGAGCGAAACACGTACGTAAATTTTTCAATGTATAGAGGCAAATCGATATTTACCTAGGTAGTCACTCCAAAACTCGAAACATTTATGATGTCTACTAACGTGAACTCGACGTAAGAAATTGAAAAAATGATTACGTACGGAAATTTAGTGCGACAATTCGTTGTATACCACAACTAAATTGATTCTTTTCTCTGTTTTCTCCGCGTGCAGAGTTTACACCTACAGACTGCGTGCGAATACTAAGAACTTACTGAACCACGAAGAGCGCGAAGAGCACGAAGGTTAAAATGTACAGGGAAATTTTGAGTTTTTCACTGTCCCTACTACACTTCTCTGTATAATTGATTCTGCCTCATTTTTTTATTGACTGGATCTATTCCATCTATAGTAATACCTGTGAATTGTACGGGCTCGTAATTACACTAACGGTCAAAACTAAATCTGAGTTAATTCACTGAAACCCGATTATAATTTATAGGAGATGCATTGTGTACGAAGAAATATTTTCGCAAAGCCCACTTGGAATTATTATATGGACAAAAGAAGGCAAAATTAAGTATACGAATCCATCTTTTATTCAATCTCTCCATCTAAAAAGTTCGCCACTTTCCCAAAAAGAAATTTGTAAGCAGGAGGAATTTGAAAAAGAGCAAGAGATTTTAAATGTAGTAGATAATAACGATAAACCTTACAAAACTTATACAAAAGAGTTCATTGTATCATCTAGCAAAACAATAAAATTAGATGTAATGACAAGTAAAATTACAATTTTAAATCAGGAATTTTACTCTTCACAAACACGATTGCATAGAAGTAAAAAAGACTTTATTCGAACCCAGACTTTGAAAAAACAAAACGAAGTACTACTTAAACTAACGAAGAGTGAAACCATAGATAGCGGAGATTTGGTAGCATCGGTTCGAGAGATTACCGAGGCTGCAACAGAAGCTCTTGGCTGTGAAAGATCTAGCGTCTGGTTTTATGAAGGGGATAACAGCTCTATACTGTCAATGGATTTGTACCAAAAGACATTATCCTCTCATTCCAGTGGGGCGGAATTATTTGCAAAAGATTTTCCTGCTTACTTTAAATACTTGAGTGAAGAGAGAGTTCTTGGGGCTAATGACGCACATACCGATCTGAGCACATTCGAATTTAGTACAATTTATCTTACCCCACTCAACATCAAATCAATGTTAGACGCTCCGATTCGGTTACATGGAAAAATGGTCGGAGTAATTTGCAATGAATCTGTAGGGGAGTATCGGCGTTGGACCGCGGAAGAATTAAATTTTTCCGCTTCCCTTGCAGACCTTATATCTAGAGCGATAGAAGCAAAGATTAGAAAACAGGCGGAAGACGAAATTAAACAAATCAATGAAAGTCTAGAATTGAAAGTCGAGGAGCAAACAAGAGAGATCAGAGAATCTTTAAACCAAATTACAAAACTCAAAGAATTTCAAGATGGAGATTATTTTTTAACTTCCTTAATTTTAAATCCTATGATTGGAAATAAAAATATTTCTGAAAAAATTTTGACTGAGTTTATTGTGAAACAAAAAAAACAATTCCATTTTAGAAAGTCTTCCGGTCAAATCGGTGGAGATTTTTGTATCACAGAAACAATTTCTTTTCGATCACCAGAAGATAAGTATGTATTTTTTCTAAATGCAGATGCTATGGGCAAATCAATGCAAGGCGCAAGTGGAGCGATTGTTCTTGGAACTGCTATTTTAAATATTTTCTGGCAAGCAAAAAATAAAACTGATATGTCAAAGTTAACTCCTTCGGAATGGTTAGAATATGTGATATTAGAATTGAATAATATATTTATGACTTTTGATGGGTCTATGCTGGTATCTGGATTTTTTGGACTCGTAGGTGAGAATAATAGAGATTTGTTTTATAGCAATTTTGAACATCCACACGCGGTTATGCTGAGAGACAATAAGGCAATTTTTTTAGATGCCAAAAATCAAAATTCTAAACTAGGTGTTCAATCTCTTTCTTCTATTCCGATTGAGAATACTTTTCTTTATCCGCAAGATATTTTAATCATAGGTAGTGATGGTAAAGATGATATTGAAATTAGTTCAAATAATTTAGGACGCTCAATCAATGAGGATGAAACTTTAATTTTAAACTTAATCGAAGAAAGTAAGGGTGATCTCGAAAAATTGGAAACTCTCATAAAGGAAAAAGGAGAACTCATAGATGATCTTTCCTTAATGAAAATAACTGTAGTTTAGCAATATAAATTCAAAGTATTTTCCCTGTTCGTAAAAAGATTTTGGTTAATTTTGGTAATATTCACTTATACCCGCTAAACCCGGAAGCACAACCAAAAAAGTAAGAATTATAATTTGCCGTTAGCCCCACAGTTTGAAAAATCTCAGTAACCGATTTTGCATTTACAAATTTTTCCGTATACTGCCAGAGCATTTCGTAAGCAGTCGGATCACCCTGAAAAAGTCTACCTAGAATTGGAACAATATTTCCCAAATAAAAACCATAAAATAGTTTCAAAATAAAACTTTCCGGTTTAGAAACTTCGACAAAGGAGAATTTGCCGCCCGGTTTTAAAATTCGTTTTGTTTCCAATGCGAGTGTAGTTAATTGCTCGGGGTTAAATGTTTTTAGCCCGAAGGCGCAGATTACAATATCGTAATGATTACTCGGAAGTGTGTTTTGTAAAATCTATCCTTCTAATTGTTTCAGTAAAGCCACCATTTCATCATTTTTAAATGGTTTCACCATCCAGGCAGCAGCTCCTGCTTCTTCGCCTTTTTTTCGAATATCATTACTTGATTCAGTTGTGAGAATTACAATTTGCATATCTTTACCGTTTGGATGTGCGAGGGCAATCGGGATTAGCTCTATACCCGTTTTACCGGGCATGTTCACATCAAAAATTCCAAAATCAAACTTTTCACTCTTTATTTTGTCCATCGCTTCATCAGCGTTAGACGCTCTAGCAATATCGTAGTCTTCTAAGCTTAGAGCTGTCTCTATAATATTTAGCACCATCGGAGAATCATCAACTATAAGAATTTTTTTCATAAAGTAATTGCCTCGCTATAAAATAGGAAATCGTAACCATACACAAACATCTTTGAGATGATTTTCACGCCTAATGCTATTTGTGATTGTGTAAAAAGAAATACTTGCCTTATGCAAATCCATTATTTTATTTACAACAGTTAAACCCAATCCAAATCTAAATGTCTCTTGTATGAATCTATCATCGACAACATTTTGTAAACGGAAAAAAGGCTCAAATATTTTATGGGCATTTTTATCGGATATCCCAATTGAACCATCTGCATTTTTGTAGGCAGGATTTAAAATTCGAATCCCAAAATCTGAATTATCATCATGCGAAAACAGAATATATATCGTATCCCCATCTTCTGAATACTTAATTGCATTAATTAGCAATTCATCAAAAACTAATTTGATTTTCTCTAGATTACAATGGATTGATTTTGCTGTTAGCTCTTTTGGAAAATCTCCCATGATGATATTTTGTTTTTTAATTTCTCTTACGGGTCGCATTGATCTTACTAGCTTAACTAATTCAGTGTAAAGTTCTTTCAGAGGAACAACGGTAGAGTAATACTCATTTTCCGCAAGAATTGTTTGAGTTTTAGAGAGGCTATCACTGAGTTTTAAAATTTCGTCATAATTATCTTTTAATAATGTGTAAACTTTTTCGTGAACTTGGTATGTTTTTTTTTCTGCGTCAAACTTTGATTTTGCGAATAATATGCTTAATGTACTAATAAGTGAACCAAGCCCGCTACCATGAAAGAAGCTAATATTGATTTGGTGTATCAATTCATTAGCAATAGATTCAACTTTTCGTGTGTCCAATTCTTTTCGCCAATCAAATACTTTAATCATTGATTCAAAAACTTGTTTTTCGTTAGACTTAAAGTCGGAAATTTTTGACATCACCTTACCGTAAGTAACCGCTCGAGAGATACTAAAATGAAATTTGTATCCATAAATAGGGTAAGAAACTATATCATAAATATTATAGTTTTCAATCATCTGTAAAAAGTCTTTTCCAGTTTCCCTATCTACTACTAAAATAATTAACTGGAATGGATAAGTTGCAAGTAAGTCACCGATAATTTTCCTGTTCTCATCAAACTCAGACAGAAAATCATATACAAGTAACCAAGTCTCTTCCGATTTTAAATATTCATGCAGCTTATCTAAATTATCCGTTTGAGCAAATTTATAATCAGCATCTAAATAACCTTTGATTTGATTGGAAAGTTCATTGTTTTGGGTATATAGTAAAATTTTATTAGACATTAATAACTCGAATAGTTTAAAAAATATTTTAAACGGGAAACCATTTGAGATAGAGGCAACTGTTCCTCCACCGCTCCAATATCGTAGGCAACTTTTGGCATTCCGTAAATCAAAGCAGATTGTTCATTTTCTCCAATCGTTTTTGCTCCTGCTTCTCTAAGAGCAAGTAAACCTTTCGCTCCATCCATCCCCATTCCGGTAAGAATGACACCGATAGTTTCCCCTGCAAGTTTATTCTCTACAATAGAGGAAAATAACACATCTACAGAGGGTCTATGCCCGTTTACCTTATCCCCTTTCGTCAGACTTACAGTATGGTTTAGCCCATTTCTTTTGTTTACAATTAAATGATAATCTCCCGGCGCAATATAAATTCTTCCCGCTTGCACTAAATCTTGATTTTGCGCTTCTCTCACATCTAAACCAAAATCTTTAGAAACACCTTTTGCAAATGTAGTTGTAAACCCGGGCGGCATGTGCTGTGTAATTACAATGCAGGGAAAGTCTCTAGGCACTTCAGACAATAGTTGACGTATTGCCGTCACACCACCAGTCGAAGCACCAATAGCAATTAAGCTAAAGCGACTTTTTTCGCTTTTACCCAGCTTTTGATTTTGATTTAATTCATTTGGTCTAAATTTTGTTTGCCTGAGCCATCTTTCTATATTAATGGTCGATGCTTCTTTAATTTTCTGGATTAATTCGGACTGAGTATTTTCCAGCGCGAGGGCTCCTCCGTCCGGTTTGGTGACAAAATCAAATGCGCCATATTGCATGGCTAAGAATGCTTTTTCAGAACCTTCTTCCGTAGTACTACTTACCATTATAACTGGAATCGGATACTGTGGCATAAGTTTTCTTAAAAACTCCACTCCATCCATTCGAGGCATCTCTACATCTAATGTAAGTACATCAGGTTCAACTTCAGGAATTAACTCACTCGCCTCAAAAGGATTGGATGCTTCTCCGACCACAACAATATCTGGATCAGTGGAAAGCATTTTTTTTATTACATTTCTTACAACTCTCTGATCATCTATTATGAATACCTTAATTTTTCTGTTATCCATAAACTGTGTCTGAGTCTTTGTTATCCTTGTAATAATTATTAATAAAATAGCGAATGTCTAATATCATTCCTATATTACCGCTTCCTAAAATTGTGCAACCAGAAAAACCCTTCGTTCCATGTAAATAGTCAGGGATTGGCTTGATTACTACAGATTGATTTCCAACAATTCCCTCGAATACAATTGCTAGAGAGTTTGTTTTATGCTCTACAATAATTACATATAAACATTTTTCAAAAGAAGAATTTTTGTCATCCGAATTGTGATTTAATAATCTTTCTACTGAAACTACAGGAATCAATTGTTCCCTGAAACGAATCACTTTTTTTTCTTGATCAATGTATTCGATTTTTGATTCTGCTAAGTTTAATGTTTCCTTAACATCGATTGTGGGGATAATATAGTGTACTCCGTTATAAATAACTACCATTCCTTCAATAATCGCAATGGTTAATGGTAGTTTTAAAACAATGGACATACCCTTATCTTTTTGTGTCTTAATTTCTACATCACCATTGATCTTTACAATATTTCTATGTACTATGTCTAAACCGACACCACGCCCAGAAATATCTGTTACTTTTTCACTAGTCGAAAATCCAGGTTGTAAAATAAAATCCCAAACCTTTTCATCTTTTAGATTTTCTTCTTCGCCGTCTTTGAGTAAACCACGTTCTTTGGCTTTCCTCAAAATTTTTTCACGATCAAGTCCGCGCCCATCATCCGAAATAATAATCCATACTTCATTTCCCGAATGAGTAGCTTCTATTTTAATACTTCCTGTTTCGGGTTTGTTTTTTTGTAATCGCTCTTCTTTTGTTTCAAGCCCATGATCGATACAATTACGAATTATATGAACCATTGGGTCAGTTAGAATCTCAAGTGCATTTTTATCAATCTCTGTTTCTTTTCCACTTACATGGAGAGATACTTTTTTTCCTGTTTTTTGAGATAGATCCCGGACTAACCTTTCCATTTTATTAAATAAACCATCGAGGGTAATCATTCTTAGCTGTAAGGATACTTCTTGTAAGTTCCTAACTACTTTCCTTAGATAAGCTGACTGAGTGAAAAAGTTTGGAAGATCTAATTCCTTAATATCTGGATTTTGAGTAACCAGAGATTCTGCAATTACCAATTCACCGATCATGTCTAGGAGATAATCTAGCTTATCCGTTTCAATACGAATATCTTTTTTCACAGATTGACCATTCGTACTATTGCTATTAGTTTCCGTTTTAATTGCTGTTGTTTTTTCTGGTAAAACTTGGATTGGTTTTTGTGAAACTTCGGTTGGAATTTCAGTCTGTGGCTTTGTCTCTTCTTTAGATTCTGCGAGTATTATTTTTTTCTTAAAAATCCCGAATTTAGGTTCCTCTTTTTTGGGTTCGGTAGCTTCTTGCTTTAATGTTTCCTTTATGTAAAATAGTTTTGGAATAAGTACATCTGCTTTGTCTTTGTAAGGTGCATCTGTTTTGTTTTTTTCTAGATTAGAGAATATTTCGTATAACGTATCTCTTGATTCCATAAACAACTGAATCATTTTCTGATCCAAAAGCGAATTATCATTTCGCACAATTTCTAGTAATGACTCTGCTGAATGTGATAGGCTAACTATCACATTTAAATTAAAAAACCCCGCATTTCCTTTAAGCGTATGGAAATAACGGAATAAAGAATTTACTTTTTCTGGATTTACTTTTGTGTCGGCTAAATCATTTTCTATTTGAATTAGAATCGCCTCTGCTTTATCTAAGATTTCTTGTGAGTCAAGTACTAATTCTGAAAGTTCATTTTCCCCGGGCATTTTTTAACCTAAATAATTCCTTTTATATCTTTTTCGCGAATAAATTTATCGAGGTCAATTAATATTTTGAGAGTATCACCCGACTTTCCAATAGAACTAACAAACCTTTCCATATCTGCTTCTTCGAATCCGGGAGAAGGCTCAATTGCCTCTCTCGGAATTTTTAAAACTTCTTTCACACCATCCACGACAAGTCCTGCACTCAGATTATTGATATTCATGATGAGGATACAGGTAAACTCGTTGTATTCAATTGGCGGCAAACCAAATCTTAGCCGCACATCTATTACGGGGATAATTTTTCCCCGTAGATTAATCACACCTTTCACATACTGCGGCAAATTAGGAATAAACGTAATCGGTTGAAATGCTATGATCTCAATTAAGTAACGAATCTCAATACCATACTCCCTTCCATCAATGAAGAATATGATGTAGAGATTCTCCATCGTATCCTGTGACTCTTCAAGTTGTTCGTCTTCAAATGTTGACGTCATATTCATCTCCTTACTTCAAATCAATTTTTCTTTTCGTAGAAGATTGAATGCTCTTTTTCTCATCACGTGATCTTTTTAGACTGAATCGTTTCACCATTGCTTGAAAAGCTTCTGCCTGGCTCGACAACTCAAGACTAGCCGCAGAACTTTCTTCCGCAGTAGCCGCAGCACTCATTGTCACTTGGGAAATTTGATTGATACCAGATGTAGTTTCCACAACAGAAGAAGATTGTTCAATCGAAGCACTGGCAATATCTTTTACAAGCTCAGTTACATCAACTACACCCGAAGTCATTTTGTTGAGTTCGTTAGCCGTTCTCCCCGCGATGTCCATTCCTGAACGAACTGTTTTGATAGAACCTTCAATCATCTTGGTAGTTTCTTTAGCAGCGTTTGCACTTCTGGATGCAAGGTTACGAACTTCTTCTGCTACAACGTTAAATCCTTTTCCATGTTGTCCTGCACGTGCCGCTTCTACAGCAGCGTTTAATGCGAGTATATTTGTCTGAAAAGCGATAGCATCAATTTCTTTAATGATCTTAGCAATATTCTCAGAGGTATCACTAATTTCTTCCATTGCTTTTAACATACTTTTCATTTCGTTGTTACTTGCAACAGCTTGGTCTTTGACATTCATAGCCTGGTCACTTGCATTCTTCGCATTCTTCGCGTTATCCTTAGCTTTGAGTTCGATGACTGCGAGAGTAGAAGTAATTTCTTCTACGCTACTAGCCTGTTCGTTGGATCCTTGTGATAAAGATTGACTGGAATCAGCAACTTGTTTTGAGCTAATCAGGATTTGATCCGAAGCGTTTATGATTTCTCCAATGAGTTCGTTGAAAGAGTCCACAATTAGAGTTAACGCTCTTTTGATTTCAGCAAAATCTCCCATGAAGTCTTTTGTAATTTCGACAGTCAAATCACCAGCAGACATAGAAGAGAGGACTCTGGAAATTTCTCCCACGTATTCGTTAAGAGTTACTAGACTTGAATTCAGTGCAGTCTTAATCGTAGCATGGTCTCCCTTGTAATCTCCTGTGACTCTAGCTTTAAGATTTCCCTTGGCTAATTCGAGTAATACGCTAGAAGCTTCTTGGACAGGAAGGATTACAGCGTCTAATGTATTGTTAACCCCGTCTACGATTTTACGGAAATCTCCTTCGTGTTTAGTTGCATCTGCTCTTGTTGCTAGTTTACCGTCAATAGCCGCTTTGGAAAGCATACCAGCATCAGCTACGAGTAGATTCACATTTTCAATACAACGATTTAGATTGTTTTTAATAGTGTTAAAATCTCCGTTGTAAGTCTCTGTGATTTTAGAAGGAATAGCACCATGGGAAATTTTATCCACATAATCCGCAGCTACGTTTAATGGACCGATAACTGAGTCTAATGTCTTGTTAACCCCTTCGACAATTTTACGATAGTCACCCTGGTGTTTAGAGGCGTCCGCACGAGTAGAAAGTTTTCCTTCTACAGCAGCAATCGAAAGCATATTTGCATCCACAACGAGAGCATTTACATTATCAATGGCGTTGTTTAAATTATTTTTGATAACATTAAAATCTCCGTTGTATTTGTCTGTGATTTTAGGCGGGATCGCACCACGGGAGATTTTATCCA
>JAGOHK010000202.1 GCA_017996175.1 Leptospiraceae bacterium | reverse complement strand
TTCTCTATCCAGACTAAATCCTTCCACTACCTCTGGCAATTTGAACTTTATCTTTTTTGCAAGTTCATAAGCCTCCTCCATTGGAAGTCGCACCGCAAAGGTTAGGTTTTCCGCTTTTACGGCAATAGAGGTAAGTTCATATTTTACTCTCTGGATTTTCAGGAAATTCTTAATTGCTTCCTTTGCTTCTATATTTTTACAATTGAATTTAATATAAGTATGATGAACTTCTAGGGGTGGTAAATACTTTAACGCAATTTGCACACTACTCATTATGATAAATCCAAATCCAGCTAAATTAATATAACCCGCACCACAGGCAACTCCAGTAACTACAGAATAAAAAAAAGTCGCAGTATCTTTTGCGTCCCGAAGTGTAGTTCGAAACTGAATAAAACTAAGAGAGCCAAAAATTCCAACTGCCCAAGCAAGATTTTGTCCAATTACGTTAATCATAATGGAAAATACAATCGTTACTATAATTTGAGAATGAATGACAGACCGGTCATAATTTTTTCCCGTATACGTCATGTAAGACACGCCGCTAACTAAAAATCCGAGTAAAGTAGCAATTCCAATTCGAAAAGCGAGCTCTGTTATGGGAACAACTTCCTGTTTTTCTGGAGCTTGTAGTATGAGTTTTAAAAATTCTAAATCCATTTTTCCGTAACCTTTTACTCTTGGGCTTTTTATACAATTAAGTTTTAGATAGACAAAGAAAATAATTCCAACAAGTTAGGGTTATGCGTCCTTCCTTTTTCTACATTCCGATTTTTCTAATTTTATGTATTTCTATTTTATTCCAAGTAACATGTAGAAAGGAAAAAGAATTACATGGAAATGAAACTAACCCAAAACAGTTTTGGTCGAGTAGTAAGGCTGTTTTGCCAAATGTTATCCGTGAGGAAAAGTTCTACGAGCTATTTAAAGGATACGAAAAAAATTTTCATTTCGAAGGAAGTGGAGTTTATACAAAAGAAAATTTTTTCTATGTAGTGTTTGATAATATGAAAGCAATTGGAAAAATTGAATCCTCTTTTTCAAAGAATAGTGAACTTAATACTTTGAAAGGCAATATCTATGAAAAATCAAATTACGAAGGAATAACTTATAGAGATATAGATCCATTTTCTTTTTATGTAATGATCGAATCTTTAGAAAAGAATAATAGCTATTATCCCGCAATCGTAAAATTAGATTCAGAATTAAATTTCCAAGACGAGAAATTCATAAAATTCGACCTACAAAAAAAGAACAAGGGACTAGAGGGAATAAGTTTCATTACCCGCAATGGGGAGAATTTTATTTTAGGACTCTGTGAAGGAAATTTTTGTTACAGTGACAAAGACAAACATCGTGGAAATGGAAGAATCCAAGTTTTAAAAGAAACAGAATCCGAGTGGGTGCGGGTAACAGAAATAAAACTTCCTAGTTCAGTGAATTTTTTAGATTATTCGGACATGGATATCGAGAATGGGAGAATAGTGATTGTGTCACAGGTATCCTCAGCAGTTTGGCTAGGTGAATTGGATTTTGAAAAATGGGAAATAGTTGGTAAGGGAAATATTTACTTTTTTCCTTTTGGGGATAGGAAGGGAAATCCCGGTTTAGGCGGCGAGATTATCTATTGCAATATTGAGGGAGTGTCTTGGGTAGGACTGCACGAAATTGTTGTGGTCTCAGATAAAAGTAACCCAGACCAAGAAAAATGGTGCAAATACAAAGAAGAAATGATTCATATATTTGAAATTCCCCATTTGTAAAAATAGCGTACCTTCCAAAATTTAGCCGAAAATAGTAAGATAATAGGATAATTTTATGAGCAGAAAAATTGGAATAAAAGAACGAATCAAATACGAGTTTGAGAATACTCTCTCGAAAGGAACAATTGCCATCATCGGTTGGTTGGCGCTCCTTTCCATATTGATAGTAATTGTAGCTGGAACGATTATCACATTGGGAAAAATTTCGCAAAACCCAGATGAAAAATTAGAGTTCTACGAGGCTGCGTGGCAGAGTCTTATGCATGCACTCGATGCTGGTGCTGTAGGAGCCGATCAGGGATGGAGTTTTAGATTCATCATGCTTCTTGTTACCATTGGTGGAATTTTTATTTTGAGTAGCTTAATTGGTGTTCTGACTTCAGGATTGGACGCAAAGTTAGACGAAATGCGCAAAGGCAGATCGCGTGTTTTAGAAAAAAATCAGACTTTAATTTTAGGTTGGAGTAGTAAAATCTATCCGATTATTTCAGAAATAATTATTGCAAATTCTAATTTAAAGCGGGCAAGTATCGTTATCCTCGCAGAAAAAGATAAAGTAGAAATGGAAGACGAATTGAATTCCAAAATTCCAGATAGAAAATCTACTCGTATTATTTGTAGAACTGGAAGTCCAATGGATGTTGTAGATTTGGAAGTAGTAAATTTAGATGAAGCAAAATCTATTATCGTAATGGCACCGGATGATCCAAACCCTGACATTCATGTAATCAAAACAATTTTAGCAATTACAAATAACCCTAAACGTAGATTAGAAAAATATCATATAGTAGCCGAGATAAAAAATCAGGAAAATCTTCCCGCGGCAGCGTTAGTTGGAGGAGATGAGGCTACTTATGTTTTATCTCCAGATCTAATTGCTCGTGTAACAGCGCAAACTTGTCGTCAGTCGGGACTTAGTGTGGTATATACCGAATTACTGGACTTTGATGGAGTAGAAATTTATTTTAAAGAAGAACCAGCTTTAAAGGGAAAAACATTTAAAGAGGTATTATTTTCTTACGAAACGTCTGCCGTAATAGGACTTATGAAAGAAAACGGAGATGTTCTAATTAACCCATCCATGGACGTAGTGATGGCTGAAAAGGATAACATTATCGTAATAGCAGAAGATGATGATACTATTCTTATATCCGAAAAATCTGATTATGAAATTAAAGATAACTTATTTCAATCCTCTAACTCAAAGGGATTAAAAAAAGAAAAAACTCTCATCCTCGGTTGGAATGACAAAGGAAGTAGAATCATTCAGGAATTAGAAAATTATGTGGGAATTGGATCTGAGGTAACAATCGTTTCAGAGTTAGAGGAAACAAAAGAAGAAATTAAAAAACTCAAATTAAAAAAACAAAAACTCAAAATACAAACGGCTAATATTACAGATCGAAGTATATTAAATTCTCTCAATGTAACGTCGTTTCATTATATTATTATTCTATGTTACACAAAAGATATGGATATACAAGAGGCAGATGCGAAGACACTAATATGCCTTTTACATCTCAGAGACATTGCAGATAAAGCAGGAAAGAATCTAAATATAGTCAGTGAAATGTTGGACAATAAAAATCGCACTTTAGCAGAAGTAACCAAAGCAGATGATTATATTGTGAGTGACCGGATAATTAGTCTTATGCTCTCACAACTTTCAGAAAAAAAAGAATTGAAAAAAGTGTTTGATATACTATTTGAAGCAGAAGGGTCTGAAATTTATTTAAAACCTGTAACTGATTATGTAAAGACAGGAGATTCCATGAATTTTTATACTATTTTGGAATCTGCTTCGATTAAAAACCAAGTTGCAATCGGTTATAGAATTCATGCATTCGCAAATGATGCAACCCGAGCCTACGGAGTAGTCATCAATCCTAAAAAATCAGATTTGATACGATTTACTTCCGAAGATAAAATTGTTGTCATAGCAGAAGATTAATAGTTATTTACCTCTGCCATAAGGCAAAGAAACTCGGAGATTGAATATGAACAAATTTTTAGTTATAGCTGTTTGTTTTTTGACGGCTAATATAGTTTTAACGCAAGATGTACCAAAGACTGAAACACCTAAAACAGCAGTGCCTGCTAAGACAGAGTCAGAAGTTCCCAAAAAACAAGTGGGGATTCCATTTGTAAAAGCAGAGTGGAAAGATATTGTCGCACAGGCTACCAAAGAGAAAAAATATATTTTTATAGATGCCTACGCGGTTTGGTGTAATCCCTGTAAGTGGATGGATGAAAATGTCTACAATTCCAAGAAGGCAGAAGAGTATTTTACTCCCAAATTTGTAAGCATCAAAATGGATATGGAAAAAGAAGAAGGACTTCTGTTTCGAGAAAAATACAAAGTAGACGCATATCCAACGTATTTGTTTTTTGATTCAAGTGGGAAAATTATTCACCGTTTTCAGGGACCTTTGGAAGTGGACAACTTTATAAAAGAAGTGGATAATACCTTTTTGCCAGAAAAAGCATTTTACGAATTAAAACGTAAATACGAAAAAGGGGTAAAAGATGAAAAAACTCTGTATGAATATGTATATGCTTCTTATAAAGCATTCGGAGAGGTAAATCAAGATTTACTGGAAGATTATTTTGATACACAGGATGATTTTTTAAATAAAAAAAACTGGCAGATACTAGATGAGTTTGTGCTCGATATTAAGTCTAAACCATTTCGGTATTTAGTTGCTCATAAAGAAAAATTCTTTCCAGTATTTGGAAAAGACGTAGTAGAAAAAAAAATCTATCTTACTAAAATGTCTTACTATTCAAAGAAAGAAGACTGGAAAAATTATGCGATAGTTGCCGTAGGGTATGCTGAAAAATATTCTATGGATGACTGGAAAGACTTAGACGCCATTGCATGGAAACTTTCTGAGAAAGTAAAAGACAAAAAAGTTTTAGCAAAAGCGGAAACTCTTGTTAAACGCTCAATTAAATTGGAACCGAATTTTTTAAATTACGAAACTCACGCGCAGGTTTTATTCAAATTAGAAAAATATAAAGAAGCTCATTTAGTAACAATGAATAGCATTCGGATGGCAAAACAATCAGGGGAAAGTTATGATAATAGCATTAGTCTATTAAATCTTATCATACAAAAACTTTTGATTCAATTGGATGGGAAAAAAGGGAAGTAGAAAAAATTGTAAAGCTATAAACGAACCAGTCATCCAATTTGTCATTCCCAAAATTTTCTGTTGGGAATCTCTAGTTCTAAAAAGGATTTTAGACTATTTGAGACCCCCGACAGAAAACACATTCGACTAAGCTCAGTGCAGGTTTCGGGGGTGACAGAGAATAATCTCACGTTAATCAGGTTCTTCCTCGAAAAATTATTTATCGCTTTTAAAATTTACCATGGTTACTTTCCAATTATCCTCTACTTTTATAAAACCTAATTCAACTTCTAAATTTTGACCTGTAGAAAAATCAGCATTACCCGTTAAAAGTCCAGTTCCCTCTGTTTTAACTTCGAAGCCAGTAAATTCCCACTTGAGAGGTTTACGATTTTCTATCCAAGTCTTCCAACCTTCCATTCCGCCCACTTCTCTTTGAACGGAAAGATCAAGCATAACAAACGAACTTTCCGCATCTGATTCTTTTAATGCCTCCATAAACTTATTGCCTTCCCCTTTTAATTTATTGGAACCACAGCCAATCGTTAAGGTAAAAAGTGCAATCATCCCAAATTTTACTATATTTTTCATTGTTTTCTCCTTTTCCTATTTTCGTAATCGCATATTATTTATCATCTTTATTTTGTCATGACT
>JAGOHK010000086.1:2502-21074 GCA_017996175.1 Leptospiraceae bacterium | reverse complement strand
GCCTTTCTCTCTAAAATAATTGTGCAGCCAAGTGGAAGATGCGGAAAATCATCCTCTATTTCTTTTTGGATAGATGTATTCGTCTTACCAATCAGTGCTCTAAACTTTCCTTCAAAGTCATATTCTGGTCTAGAATTTCCTACAAAGTCTAGCACGGTTAAACAATCCTTACCCTCTGCCAGACGTAATCCTCTTCCAAGCTGTTGCAAAAATATCGTTAGACTCTCAGTTGGTCTTAAAAATAAAACAGTATCAATGTCCGGAATATCAATTCCTTCATTAAATATATCTACCACAAATAAATAATTGATTTCCTTTCTAAGAAATTTTTTTCTTAACTCTTCTCTTTCATCACTTCGCGAACTTACTAAATAGTCAGCCTTGAATCCAGCAAGAGTAAACTTCTCAGCCATAAACTCAGCATGCTCTTGCGAAACACAAAAACATAGAGCACGAACTTCGTTTATATCACGTAAATACTTTTCTAAACTTGAAATAATATCCCCAACTCTTTTATCGTTTTGTGTATACAGTTTCGTGAGTTCGCTAGGAAGGTATCTTCCATTTCTCCACTCTACACTCGACAAATCGATATTATCCGTAATCCCAAAATATTGAAATGGACAAAGTAGTTTTCTATTTAAAGCTTCTGGTAATCGAATTTCAGCGGCAATTGTATTACAGAAATCTTTCAGAATATCTTCTCCATCCATTCTTTCCGGTGTAGCAGTTAGTCCTAATAATACTTTGGGTTTAAATCTACTCAGTATGGGACGATAACTATTAGCCGCAATATGATGAACTTCATCCACAATGATGAAATCATAAAAAGATTCAGATAGACGAATTGAATTGATTCTATTATTTAAAGTTTGCACCGAAGCAAAGACATATTCGTATTTTTCTGGCTCTAAGCCATCTACAAATAACTCTCCGAAATTATTATCTTTTAATATTCCTTGGAAAGTTGCTCTTGCTTGCTCTAAAATTTCTCTTCTATGTGCGACAAATAAGAGTTTAGCGCTAGAATTTTTTTTTATAAAATTCTTATAATCAAAGGCAGATACCACTGTTTTTCCAGTTCCAGTTGCGGCGACAATTAGGTTTTTATATCGGTTGTGAATTAATCTTTCTGATTGTAGTTTTTCTAGAATTTCTTCCTGAAAAGGAAAAGGTCTTAAATCAAAATACGAAAGAGAATTGTTTTTATCTGAACTTTTTTCTTTTTTGAGTGCTAGTCTTAATTTTTCGGAATTCTCTCCTATTTTAAATAATTCAAACTCTTTGTCTTGCCAATAGGTATCAAATGTTTTTTGAAACTTGTCTATGATATGACTTACTTCTCTCGTGGTAATTTTCATATTCCACTCAAGTCCATTCGTTAATGCAGAGCGAGAAAGATTCGATGATCCAATGTAACCTGTATGAAATCCTGTTTCTCTAAAAAATAAATAAGCCTTTGCATGTAGTCTTTCGTTATCTGTATTATAAGAAATTTTTACTTCTGTGTTTTTTAGACCTGCTAAATATTCTACCGCTTTTAAATCTGTAGCTCCCATATAAGAAGTGGTAATAATCTTTAATTGACCACCTCTATCGGTAAACTCTTGTAATTCTCTTTCGAAGATTCGAATGCCAGTCCATTTAATGAATGAAACAAGGAAATGAATTTTGTCAGAAGATAATATTTCTTTTTTAATTTCACTTTCAAGAGATATACCGGCATTATTCCCTGTAAAAAGCTCACTTTGCGACAAACGAGTGTAAGGCGTAATTTCTTTCAGATGTTTTTCAAAATCAGAAAATCTAGCATTTACTTTCGAGAAGATTGCCGAAAGGATTTTTCCTTCTGTCGCGATAATATCTTCTTCAAAACTCTCTTCTTGCAATTCTGATTTTAAAAGTAAAATGATTTTATTAGAAAGTTTAATTTGTTCTTCTAAACTTTCCTCTCCAGAAATTTGGCTGAGTGCAATTTTTATAATCTCAGTCAAATGTTGCGAAAGCACTCTTGCAGCCTCTGCTCTATCAATAGGATTCTCTTTGATATAGAATACATTTTTGTCTAATGTATTGATTTTTGTAGAAATCAATTTATCAATGAGTTTCTCATATAGACCTTCTTGTAACATTAGAATAATCTGCTTTTCATTAGGAATTATTCAAATGAATTTAATTTAAATTTTGTGTCGATTATAAATTAAAATTCGTTTTCATATTTCTTTTAATTTCCTTTTTAAATCATCTCCCATATACCTTTATGGGAAAGATATTTTAACTTTAGAACAAGCAAGCAAACTGGCTGAAATTAGTTATTTAGATTTCCAAAAAGAATTAGGAAACAGAAATATCTCAATCCACTATGATGAGGAAGAATTAGAAAAAGATTTAGAAACCTTAAATTTCCTAGATCAAGCCTAATGATCGTTATCTCCGACACATCGCCTTATATCGTTTAATTATACTGAACACCACAAAAAAACCGTCCCCTTTCGCAAACATATCATTACCCACATCTTTTAAAAAGATTACCACCGATGAACACCGATCGCTTCGCTAACACCGATATGCTTCAAATGAAAGCGAGTTGCTAGGTTCGTGTGCATGGACGCAATAAATATTTAGAGTCTTTAAGTCATTAAACCGAGGATTTTTGTATAATGACAGGAATAAAAATAACCATAAGGCATATCGGTGTTAATCGGTGTCCATCGGTGGTGAAAATTCTTATATTTGTGGGTAAGGTTATGTTCGCAAAGGGGATTGAATCGAAGAGGTTGAGCAAATAGAATAAAATCAGGGGATTAACTAATCGCCTTCTTTATCAACTCCAAAACCCTCTCTGAATATTGCAACTTGAGTGCTTCTTGTTTCGCAAGTTCGCTCATCTTAGCCCATGTTTTGCGGATAATGCCGATCATCTTCTCGTCGTCGTGTTTGGAACTAAAGTCTTCGATTTGAAATTCGAGTGTTACAAGGCAGAGGGCATCTTCCATGGTTTGGACATCGCTATCGGTTTTTAAATTCTTTTTCAGGTTAATAGACTTTACCCGCTCTATGGTAGAGTTGTCGTATCCAACTTCTTTTAGAATTTTTCCTGCTTCTTCTGAATGAAATACGGCTAAATCCTTTTTCCATTTGTTATACCCTTTTAGTCCTTCGGAGTAGGTGGAACGAGGAATTTCCCAACGTTTTAAATGTTGGCATCTTGCGGCTAATCGTAATTCTTCGCTTGCATTTGGGTTAAGTTTGGTTATCCACTCGGATAGCCAGAGACCGTAAAAAAGCTCGCGTGGTTTTTTCTCTCCCTCTATTTCTACAAAATTTGGATCTAAAGAGTTTACTTGGTCAAAGGTTTCAATTGCTTTATTAAATAGGTTTTGGTTCATAGTTTTTATATGAGTTTTATTCTGGTAAATAATTTTCGTCTACTACTTGCTCAAAAGTAAACGGAGGCTCTTCTGGAAAGGCAGAGAGAGACAGTCCAGATTCATCTGAGGCAACCTCTTTTGCATCCTCGTATTCATTTTGCCAATTGGACTTAGCATAATTCAAAAGATTTGTGCTATCTTTAAAAGATCTTCTGAGTTCTTTTCTTTGCTCTCGTATCGTCCCTTTCCAACCACTTGATCTTTGATCTGGTTGAAAAATCCATTTTAAAAGATGCGTCATTAAAACACGCATTCTGCTCAGTACTTCTCGAAAGTCTCTTTTTCCCATATCCTCTAGTGTCTCTGCAATATGTTCTATGTCCGCAAGATTAACCTTACCCTCTCGCAGGAGTTTGGCATTTTCGAAGAGCCAAAGATGTTCGTCTTCTTCATAGAGTTTTTTTAAGTCCACAGTCGCATTCATAGTTAAAAGCTATATCCACCTAAATTTACGTCAAGATGGATTTTCTATTTCCCTTCTATTCTAAATATTTTCCCTTTTCCTAAGTCTAGTACGTATACATTTCCATCTGCATCTCTTCCAAACGAAGAAGTTAAAACAGGCCATTTGCCGAGCGTATAAACAGTTTTTACTTTTTCTGATGCGTCATCCGGCACAGGTATCGCCCAAATTCTACCTGACATGAAGTCGGCAAATACGTATTTACCTGTGAGAGCTGAGATTTCATTTCCAGTGTATACATATCCCCCTGTGATGGACTGACCTTCTTCTCTTCCGTATTCATAAATTGGATCGCTCAAATTTTCGGTTTTACAATTATTTTTTGGTTCAAAGCAATGAAATCCTTCTTTGACATTCCAACCATAATTTTGCCCTTTCTCTACAATATCTACTTCTTCCCATAAATCCTGTCCTACATCGGCTACAATTGGTCTTCCTTTAGAATCAAAACTAAATCTCCACGGGTTTCTAAATCCGAATGCGAATGTTTCCGGTTTACAGCATTTATCCGCATAAAAAGGATTGTCTTCTGGAACTTTATAAGCTTTGTCCTTATCTGTCACTCCATCTACGTCAATTCTTAACATACTTCCTAGAAATGTCTGCGGATTCTGTCCATTATGTGCTGGATCATTCATCCAACCTCCATCTCCCCAGCCGATATAGAGCATTTTGTCTGGTCCAAATAGAATTTGTCCTGCGTTATGATTTTCATACGGTTGATCTACTTCCATTAAAATTCGTTCTGATTCTAATTTCGTGTTCTTTAAATCTTTCGGGTTAGTTGCAATCCATTCAGCTATGCGGCTAATATCTTTTTGCCCATCCTCGACTACATAATTGAAATAGATTTTTCCATTTTTACGAAATTCGGGGTGAAATGTCATCCCTAAAAGCCCTTCCTCTGCTTCTGTTTTTACTTTTATATTTAAGATGACTTTTGTTTCTTTTTGTCCGATACGTCCCCATACTACTTTTCCTTTTTTTTCTAATACAAAAAACTCTTCAGACTCACCAGGAGGAAATTGTAAATCAGTTGGTTGCTCAAATCCATTTGCGACTTCTCTGAGGCTAATCTCTATTCGTTCCCGTTTTTCATCTAAACCAGAAAATACTGGAACTAAATGGGCAGCATCTCCGTCAATTTCGTATTTTTCGGTGGAACCTAATTTTTGAATTAGAAATTTCTTAATCCCCTGACAATGGATTGTTAAAACAAGTAGTAAAAAAACAAAGTATGTATATTTATATTTCATCGACTGAATCCCCTTTTAATTAACGTGAGTTTGATGCAGGGATTTCATATTCTGTCACCCCCGAATTTTTTTTTGTCGTGGTCTCAAGAACAGCCTAGCGAGAGATTCCCAACATCGCTGACGGTACTGTGAGCAAAGCGAAGGGTGGAATTTTGGGAATGAAATGTTGAATACTCTCTATTACTATTCACAACTCTCCTAACGAACTCCTAATTTTTTCTGGAGTTCATTAGATTTGTGTCCAGCAACGCTGACTTTTGACTTACACCGAACTGACGTTAATTAATTACAAAAATTACCCGTTCTAAAGTCAAGAAATAGAATTAACTTAAATTATACTTCTTTTGATTTCTAGAATAAGAAATCCAAGTTAGTACTACAAGCCCAAGCACAGGAACTGCAAAATAAATATGAACTTGGATAAAACCTGCGATTAATCCTAATACTCCACCTAAGAATTGAATCATCACTAAATTTCCGCCTGTATTATCTAGGATCATTTTTTCTAATTCGTCGGTGTCTAGTTTCATCACTTGCTCTTGCACTAAGTTCGTAACATTGATCTGATGTATAATCTTTGCTATATTTATTTTGAGATATTGACTTCCTTCTGGAGATTGCATAAATTCAATCATCTTATCTTTTGCATAATCCAAAATTCGAAAAGAGTAATTTCCAACTTTCTCCCAATTTCTATTATCGTCTAAAAATTTCTTTAGTCTTTCAATTGCTGCTGGTAAAAAAGTTTGTCTGGAATATTCAGCAGACATATCTACCCAGTCTTTTACTTTAGATAGAATAAACTCCTGTGTCTCTGCGGATTCTAATTTTTTTTGTAAATCTAAAACTAGAATATCCATTACCCCCATGAATTGTTCTCTTGTGTCTTCATCTTCAATAAATTTTTGGAGTAAATCCTGCAATGCCGCACTATCGAAGGAAAGAATTTTTTTAAATCCAATCCCTATATTGCCTATCGTATTTTTTTGTTTCAGATATTCGTCAATTGCGTGATTTAGAACTACGGATAATCGCGGTAATTCTTCCAATAGTACATTACGAATTAAATTTACCAGATACTCCCTATTTTCCCTAGACTGTATGTATTCGTTAATTCTACCACGAATTTGTTCCCAAAGTTTTTTTATTTCTTCTGGGCTTTTGGCGAGGTCTTTTAATGTATCCTCTGTAAATGTAAAAATCTGCGAAAGAACATCCGGTCCTTTTTCTTGTAGTAGAGAAATAATTTTTGTAGTTACTTTACTTCGAACATCGTCTTCTTTCAGGAGTTCATCTAACCACTCTCCTAGTTTATGAGTTCCTGTTTCGATTAACTTTCTTTCGTAAACGTACTCCAGTAAAATTTCCGGTGCGAGCAAATTCGTTTGAATACTCTCGCCTAAACTTTGGGCAATATTTGCCTTGTTCTTTGGAACAAGTCCCTCCCACCCAAGAACACGTCCTTGTTTGGGTTGAAATAACATTTTAATTGCCAGAAAATTTGTATAATACCCAACGATTCCCGCCATACAAATAATAAATCCTGCATCTATCCAGATATTTTTTTCAGTTAAATAAAGTTGCACTCCACCAAACAAAACTGTGATTATGCTAATGCCACCACGAAACCACGCATCTAATTTTGCTACATCCATTAAAAATTCTCCCAAAATGAAAGTATAGAATCTACACTTAAATGCAAATAGAAAAAAGATCTAACTGATTTTGGTGCGAAATTCCATTGGTGTAAGACCGGTCGATTTTCTGAAAATGGAATTGAAAGAAGATTTAGAGTTAAATCCAGCGTCATAGGCTATTCTTAAAACAGGAAATTCTTTGTAGTTAGGGTCTTTCATTTTTGCTATCACGTCAGATACGCGATAATCATTGACAAACATAAAAAAGTTTTTCTGAAATTTTACATTAATAATTTGACTCAATTGATTTACATTTATGCCTAGTGCGACTGCAATATCTGAAATCACCAAATCTGGATTTAAATACGGTTTTTCTTTTTCCATATATAGAAGCAGTGTATTCGCTAAATTTTGGATTTTGTCTTCATTTAACCCTGATTTACTGTACTTCTCCTTTTTTGCAGAAACTTTAGTATCCTCTGATCTAGAAAAAACACTACCCTGTCTGATAAAGAAAAAACTCAACACATATAAAAAACCTAACAACAACCAACCATTAACCTTTCCTGAAACTATTTTCTGTTCTGAAAATTTTGAGTAAATAGAAATTATATTTTGGATAGAAAGCACAAATAGAAATACAAATGAGAAACGATTTACCCAAGAAAGTGTATTTTCGATTGATAGATAAGAAAATTTTTCAAGTAAATTTAAAGAATGTGACTTAATCATACAATACGCCAAATAGCCGTAAATCGCAACGGATATCCAACTTGTGATTGCAAATGATTCAAAAAGAATTAAGGAAAAACTATTTTCGGTAGAATTTATCTTTGAGCTGGCAAACGAAACTCCGGGCAAAAAAGAAAGAAGTGTAAAAAGAATAAATGGAAGAAAATGAAATAAATCTTTGTACTTCCAATATTTTTCTGTCCTGGTTTGAATTCTTGTGTATAAGTATAAACATGGACCATAAGTAAGAGGGAAAAAAATTATTCTCAAAAACCAATGATCTACATCATCTCCATATAGTATCTGTAAACTTCTTCTTACGGTTGCAAGGCAAATGAATATTAGCCATAGACATGCTATTGAATCGTATAGGGCTCTATTTTTTTTCTTTAAGATGAATACTAGGCAAAATATCGTATGTACAATTGCGAGAATTATCAAATTAGGAATTTCGTGCATTAATTAAACATTCCTCACTTAGTTTCAAGAATCTTAATTTAAAAATACTGCCATTCTTTTTTTATTCGATTGCGTACTATTTCTAGATGATGAATTGGATGCAACATTCCTATCATGTACATTTCGCGAGCAGGAATTTTTCCCAAAAAAGGATGTGGCATTAGAATTTTGTCTAACTCTTCTTCGCTCCAGTTTTGAATGGCTAACGAGTATTTGTCCCAAGACTTATTCCAATTAGCTAATAGTTCTTGTTTTCTTTTTGTAAGATCTCCGTCTGTAGATTCATTAGAAGGAGTGAAAGGACCGGAATTTTGACCTTTTCTAAGAGCTTCTAGGTATACATCTGCTACTAAATTCATGTTTGGTGCGGGAATCCCGATTTCACCGAACATAAGAGAAGCCAAAAACTTTGGAGTGGAAAATGAAAGACCCAGTAGTCTAGTTACCTTAATAATATGCTGAATATTTTCCGCAGGTGACCAACCTGTATCTGGTCGCTTAAAGAAAATTTCATCTGGTAAATCGTGTATAACAATTCCCAAATTCGTTTTCATTGTTAACACTGCATTTTTCAGTTCTTCTTTAGTATAGGGCTCACTAAGTTTCATAGTTTATCCAGTTATTCCAGCTAGTTTTTTTAGAACAACTTTATGTTGTCAAATATTTTAGAGCATTGTCCTTTGTTTCAAAGTAACAAGCTTCTCGTATATGTCGAGGCAGCGCCTTCTGCATAGTATTCGCAACACTCTTATGAAAATTCATAAAGGCAATCCTGCCATTTAACTTTGTTAATTGAGCATGAAATCTAAGTAATAATCCTACACCCGAGGAGTCTAAAAAGCTTAATTGTTCAAAATCGAAAAGGAATATTTTTTTTTGCTTTGCAACAAGATCATCCACTGTCTTTTTAAGTTGAGGTGCGTCTAATAGCGTTAGTTCGCCAATCACGGATATTATAATCACTTCTCCTTCCTCTTTAATTTCTATACCAACTTGTTCGCCACTCATTAATTTATCCCCTGTTCATTTAACTCTAAGGTATACAAAGCTCTTTCACTAATATAATCATTTGTAAACGGAATTTCAATTCTAGTTTTAGTAAGACCATTCTTGCTGCCGATTCGGAAATCAGAGGTGTCAACACCTTCTGACTTTAACATGAGTAGACTTAAAACTAAACCAAGACCTTCCCCTTCCGTCGGGTCAGAATTATCATTGTAGAAATCGAAAAGGTTTTCGTATCTTTGTCCTTTTGATAATTTAGATCTAATTCTCAGTTCTTCTTCTTTTAGAATTTCTGCACTGTTTAGAATTTCTATTTTCAAACCTTTAGGATGGTGTGTGTAAATGACTTTGATGAAAATATTCTTTTGTCTACCTTTTTCACATAATTCCCTAAGTCTCTGATTGCCAATTTCTTGTTTGAAAATACGAATACCGGATTTGTAATCATTCAGATTTTTTATATCCAACTGTCGTTCTTCAAAAAAAACTCGCTTTGCATTCGCTTTCACACAATTCATGATAGACTCAAATAGAACACTGTAAATGGAATCATGCAAATGTTCCCGATTGTAGAATTTCAAAATCAAATAGAGAATTGATTTGATCGTCTTTTCCGTTCTAGGCTGCAAAGAATACGTGATAATCGTGATTCTTCTTCCTCTTCGGATCGCTCTTTGTATTGAAGTCTTCATACGTGAGTTATCATTAAACTGTTCGTTTATAACAAAAGTCAATACATTTTCCCTTTAGAAATTTTGGAATAAAAAAAATAAAACTAATGGGACTTTATCAAGCCCCATTAAAATCTTTAAAAAATGATTCATACTATTTGTAACGGCTAACGCCGTTGAAGTTGATTGTGGTGGCGCTGCCGCTTTGCTTTAAGGGCAAAGCCCTTAAAAATCCCTGTATGATTTTTTATTTCAAAAAAAGTAAGTTTTGCATCTTGATAAAGTTGCACTAAGTGCTCAAATCATTTCAAATGCCTCTTGTAAGGCTTGTTTGGCTAGTTTCTTTGAAAAAGGAGTAGGGTGGTTTCGAATAGAAAATTGGTTTACAGTTTCTTCGATTAGATTTTCAGGATTCGAATAAGGTAAAGTTGAAATCGGAGTTAGTTTCTGTAACCATTGACCTAGAAATTCCGTAAACGATTCGTAATAATTCTCGCTTTTAGATTGGTATTCAGCAGGAAGTAGAAGTTTCATTTTATTGGATAGTAGGGAAATTTCTTCTTCCGAGCACTCTTTTGTAAATAATTTCAGTGTAGGATAAAGTAAGGACGCACAAATATGACCATGAGATAGAGACGTCAGTGCTCCGAGTGTTCCTGCAAGACCATGAACCACTCCTAATCCAGCCATAGAAAGTGCAATTCCTGAATTGGAACTAGCGGATAACATCTGTAATCTACCCAAGACATTAGATGGTTCTTTTAATACGATTGGTAAATTTAGGAGTATTTTTTTTATGCTATCTATTGCCAGTGATTCGCTAAAGGAATTTGACTCCTTGGAGAGATAGGCTTCTAGACTTTGGCTAAATGCATCTAACCCTGAGTATAGGGTTGTATGAATTGGTAAGTGCAAAGTTAAATTAGGATCTAGAAAAACTAATTTAGGTAAAAGGGAAGGATGACGGATAGATTTTTTCCAAGTTTTATTTTCTGAATCTGTAAAACTAAGCACTGCGTTTAACGTACATTCACTCCCGGTTCCGGCTGTTGTTGGAATTGCGACTAACGGTAGAGCTGTACCTTCGTATTTTATAGTTCCAATTCCTTCTAAAAAATAATGACTGGGTTCTTTACGTAATAAAAGTCCTGCGATTGCCTTTGCATAATCTAATGGACTGCCTCCCCCAATTCCAATTATAACTTGCGGAATTCCTATGATGGATTTCCGGAACTCGTCTAGAACACTACAAGTTGGTTCTCCCTCTGAAACTAATACCTGTAATCCACATTGAAATTGATCGAATTGAAATTTAATCCTTTCATAGACGATTTCCTTCTGGCTTTTGGAAGTAATAATAACTACCTTGGAATTTAGTAGCGGATAATATTCGTTAATCGTTATGGCAAGATTACTCGTGCAATTTGCTCCGCTGATTATTTTTTGTGATTGGATAGAGTCTATTTTCATGGAAGTATCCTTTTTTCTCTTTTGTTATTTGTAAATTTTTTAGTCTAGACAAAAGTATAAAATCTCAAAAAACGCATAGATAATATGCTTGAATAATTTATTTCTACTAGAAAAAGTGATTATTAGCTTAGATTCTATGTCTTTTTTGACAAAGGAAGAAACAATGACTAAGCAATTTGTTAAAATTTATTGGAGAATACAAATTCGATGGCACAATTATTTAAAAAAATCATCAAAACTACTTCTTTTTTACTTATTCTGATTTTATCCACAGGCAGTGTATCTGCACAGAAATCTAAGAAAAAAAGCACAAAGTCTACAGCTACAAAGACTAAGACCACAACTACATCCACGACAACTAGTACAAAAACTACTACAAAGGTCGAAAAGAAAACTTTAGAAACCAAACTTTCTGAGGAAGAACAAAAAAAACAGGATATATCTACTGGAAAAAAACTTGCTTCGGCTATCAAGTCTGATACACAAAAATCTCATTCTGTATCGGGAATTATTTTGAAAAGATACATATCCAGCGAAGAAGGCAAATTCGGAGCCGATATTCTGGAAATAACTGGCGATGCAAATATAGAACTAACTTCCATTAATACAATTTTAGAAACCTATATCGCTGAGACTTTCGAATATTCTCCAGAAGATGCAGATACACTGGCAAGTTTTATTGTTTCTTTTAACACAAAAAACAGAAACAACCAAGATTACCTAATTAAAAACTTTAGCACAAACGTAGTATTAGGCGCTAAAAAAGAAAAAATCGGTTTACCAGCAGTAGCCACTGTTGAATCTATCAATGGTCAATCACAAGTCCTGATTCCGATTGAACGAAATATTCTAAAAAAATATGCACTCGATGTTGCTTCCCTTGAGTTACTCGATCAAACAAAATCTGATTTAGTACTACAAAAAAACGGTGATGCACAAAAAGCAAAATTTGAAACTTTTTTAAATAAAAAAGCCACTAGCGAAAATGAAGAATTAAATAATCGTTTGATGACTGCTAACCCTGCTGAAATCAAAGGAATTACTGACAGGCTCGCCCTCAATAAAAAAAGAGAAGAAATGAGAAAGGCTAATTTTACCTCTGAGAAAGAGTATGTAGCTTTTTTAGATTCTAAAAATAAAAAAGAAACTACAACCGTATCTGAAACCACCAAATCGAACGTATCAGGCACTGTCGTTAACTCAGCATTACCCTCTGGACCAGTTGTTCCATCTGATAAATTTACAACTTATATCGCTGGTGGCAATCACCCAGGTATCAATGCTCGCGAATTTTTGTTTATTCCTGGCTCAGGTATTTTAGCTATTGGGTATGATGCCTCTAAAGCAGAGAAAAAAGATTTACAACTTTTTATGACATCCACAGGAGATTACGAATTAAAACGCTCTTCGGAAGGAATTAAACTCGCGGCAGAATCGCCAATGGTTTACTCTAATGGAAAAGTATACGTAATTGAAATGTTGAAAAAAGATGCCTTCATTGCTCAATTTAATACAGAGTTAGAATTTGAAATGAGAAGTGAAGCCACTATCAACGAAAAATCTGTTATTCAAGTAGTAGGGGATGAAGTCATAGTAACCGCAATTGATAAAAAAGGAACACCTGATGATACTCGAATTTTTAAAGTAAAAGATCTGAGTTTCGTTAAATAAGCACCCTCCTGAAAACTGTCATCGATAAGCCATCCTTTTTTTCGGGTGGCTTACTCTATTATTCCCTTTCAAAATTTGTTACTTAACTTTTCAATGATTTAGAATTTTCTAAAATCGCAATTAGCTATATATGAGAATTGGAATTGTAAAACACCTAAATGCCAGACCGCTTACCTACGGTTTTGAAAAAGTGGGCAAGCATGATTTGGTTTACGAAAATCCATCCGTTCTAAAAGATTTACTCCTTTCTGGCAAATTAGATACTGCACTTATATCGTCTGTTGAATGTATACGTAATGAGGCAACTCTCTCTTATTCCACAGCCTGTGGAGTTTGCGCAAAAGAAAAAGTACGATCTATTTTATTCTTTAAAAATAAAAAGGAAACTTTTCCACCAGAAGAAATTCATACCGATGCAGGCTCTCGCAGTAGTGTTGCACTTTTACAAACTTTACTTAAAAAACAAACGAATAGGCTAATCAGTGTAAGCCCAACTGATCCAGGGCAAATTCTAGAAAAAATCCACATGGGGAAGGATTCCCATTTACTCTTTGGAGACAATGCGTTACTCGCTAAATGGGATTCACGAGTCTACGAAGTGACTGATCTCGCAGAGTGGTGGAATTTCGAAACAGGACTTTCTTTTGTATTTGCATTTTGGGCGTTTCCTAAAATACAAACGTTTTCGGATTCTTTTTTTCTGGATTCTCTAGAATACGGGCTTTCAAATATAGAAGAAATTATTTCTTCTGAAAAAAGGTTTTCAGTCGAAATGTTAAATTCCTACTTAAAAAATGAATTGCATTACCGGATAACGGTAGATGACCTCTCCGGCTTTGAGCTTTTTAAAAAATACTGCATCGATTGGAAAATCCTTTAAGTATTGTTAAATTTTAAATTCCAGTACAATCTTTGTTCCGTTTTCATTTTCAAATTTAATTTTTCCATTTAACTGTCTTGCTAACATCCCAACTAGAATTAGTCCAAATCCTGTTGAATTTTCTATGTTAATGGATTCTGGTAAACCTTTTCCATTATCTGCAATTATTAAAGTTGCTATTCCCTCTTTTACTTGAGTAGAGATCTTAATTAGTCCTTTTGTTTTATCGTCAAACGCATACTTCATAGTATTCGTTATTAGTTCATTCAGAATAATTCCGATGGCAGATGATCTCTTTGAGTCGATTACAAAATCTTCCAAATCTTTTTCTATTTTTACAGAATTTGCATTTGGGAAATTGAGTACAATCTGGTCAATTAGTGTTGTTAGATATTCTTTTATGGATATATCACTGTAATTGGAAGAGTTGTAAAGTTTGTCGTATAAAATCATCATTGTCTGAACTCTACTTTCTGCATCTTTGAGAGCTATAGCGGCTGACGGTTCTTTAGAGGCATCTGCCTGGAGGGTAAGAAATCCCAGAATTGTTGCCATATTATTTTTGATACGATGGTGTACTTCTTTCAAGATCAATTCTTTTTCCGCAAGAAGTGATTTAATTTCATCTTCTGCTTTTCTTTTTTCTGTAACGTCCCAGAATACTCCTTGTATGCCGCAGATATTTCCATGTGCGTCTAAAATTGGAGTTTTAATTACTTCTACAATAGACACTACACCCTTTGCAGGTAAAATATTATTTTCTATTAAAAATAATGTTTCGCCTGTTTTGATTATATTTTGGTCATCTGTTTGGTATTTTAGTGCTAATTCTTGTGGATAAAAGCTATAACTTATTTTTCCGATGAGTTCATCTAATGGAATATTCAAGTTTTTTAATAATGTTTTATTTACAAACGTTAGCCGCCCTTCTAAATCGATCCTGTATAGATTATGAGGTAATACGTCTACAAGGGACTCATATAGCATTTGGTTTTCTTTAAGTTTGATTTCGCCCATTTTCCTTTCGGTAATATCGTACAATACAACTAGGTGTTCATCTTCAAATTTTGCGTCTAAGGAAACAGCACTAGCAATTACTGTTTTTATATTTCCATTTTTACAAACTATATTTAGTTCTATTGGCTCGAAGGCACGTCCTATTTTTTTTGCTTCTTCTAAATGTATTTGCCAGGTAGCCATTACCCACTCTCTGTAAACTTTATCTGGATAAGCCTTAGGCCACCAATCTTCTAATGTAGATATTTCGTCTATCGTATATCCAAATGTATTAGTAAATGCGGAATTTAGATAAGTAATATTTCTATTTTCATCGTTAAGTGCAAAAGGGACAGGGGAAGCTTCGATGATATTTCTGAACCTTGCTTCATTTTTACGAATATTTTCCGCTGCCTTATATTGTTCTGTGATGTCCGAGAATACAAGTACGACCCCCTTTATATTTCCTTGTTTATCACGAATGGGTGCTGCGCTATCAGAAATCTGGTATTCTTTTCCGTCCTTGCTAATTAATACAGTATGATTGGCAAGACCAATTATCTTCCCTGTTTCAATTACTTTATCAACCGGGTTTTCCACTTTTTGTCTACTCTCTGCATTTATAATATGGAATACATCTGGGAGATTTTTGCCTTTTGCCTCTACAAAAGTCCAGCCAGTCAATCTTTCTGCGGTTTCATTCATTCTAGTAATTTGACCAGTTACGTTAGTAGCAATTACTGCATCACCAATAGAGTGGAGGGTAATAGAGAGTAGCTCTTCATTTTCCAAAAGAGTCTCTTGCGAGAGTTTTCTTTCTGTTATATCCATAGTGATACCTAACATTTTTTTAGGATTACCTTTCTCATCTACTATAGTGACTGCATCTCCTATGGTGAAAACCTCCGAACCATCGGGGCGAACTATACATAATTCCTTTGGTCTTATTTGAATATTTTTTCCCTCTCTCAAATCGTCTGGAGTTACACCATTTTTAAATGCAGCGGAAATATTTTCTAATTGATCTTTGCGGTAGTCTTCGCGGGTCAAAGAAATATAATCGGAGCCTTTGCCCGTAAATTCTTCTTTTGGGATTCCGTAAATATTAAACATTTTTCCTTGCCATACCGTTTTATCAGTTTCAATATCCCAATCCCATATACCTAATTGTGCAATATTCATTGCTTGTAATAGTCTTCCTTCACTTTCTTTTAATGCAAGCTCTACTTTTTTTCTTTCTGTAATATCGCGGCTAAGTATGATAAATCTCTCATCTGTTTCATTGTTAATTTTCTTAGAAACAGATAACTCGAAATAGGAGTCCTCACCAGAAATAGTTAATCCAAATTGTTTTCCGTGGGAATAACCTTTTTGTTTAGCTTCCTCAAGGGATAAACGCATAGTTTCCGCAGCCTGAGAAGGGAGAACATCAATTAGCTTTTTCCCTATAATGTTTTCTTGCCTACCGTTCGTATAGTTAAAAAAATGGTTTGGTTTCGGAGTATGGAAATCAAAACAATAAGTTTCTTCGTCTACTTCTAATAAAAGATCGGGAAGAGCATTTAGTGTTGCTTCTAATTTATTTTTTGTGATTCTTAATTGGTGATTTGTTTCAAAAAGTTTACAAGCCATTGTTAGAGATGCTTTTAAAACGGTAAGACTTGAACCCTTAACAATATATCCATAAGAGGTTACACTTTCGGTTCTTTCAAGTATAGCTGGCTCTGTTCTACTGGATAAAAATACGACAGGAATTTCTTTAATTTGTAAAATAATTTCCGTTGCTTTTGTTCCGTCAATACCGCTACCAAGGTCTATATCCATCAAAACTATATTTATATTTGGATTAGAAGAAACGATTTGAATCGCATCTTCACCACTATGGGCAACTAACACTTCGTAGCCCAAACTTTTAATTGTTTGTGCACTGGCGAGGGCAATAATGATTTCATCTTCGACTAGAAGAATTGTTTTCTTTTGTGTGGTATTCATTTTACGATTAACCTATTCTCATGTATAACCTAACGCATAAGCTTTTCCAGTAAAGATAATTATTTTTTGGGTAAAAGGAAAAACATCTTTATTTTCCCTCATAATAAATTTGGTTGTAGAGTTTGTAAGTAGATTTTTCATAATCTAAAACTCTAACCTCAAATATTTTCCATTTATGATTCCATTTACGAAATAAATTAAATTCAGGATCACCTGAGTCTTTCAACTCTGGAAAATCTTTTTCTAAATCAAAAAGCATTTTCTCCGTTAGCTCTCTAAATGGAATTCCTTCTAGGGTAATTACATTCAGTAAATCATTGGTTTTTTTTAGCTCATCTTTTAAGTGAAGACGAAAATAACGGGCGAGTAAAGTGGAAACTTGTTTACGAAGCATAACTTAAAAATTCTACCAATCGAAAACCTTGTCAAGTGAAGTAAAAGTATTATCTGGATTTCTAATCTCGCGAAAGCTCGATTAGAAAATAGGGACAAGCCTGCCGGCGGCTTATCGGGCTTCGCCCAAACCCATTATACGTTATTTGTAAAGCAATTTATGCTCAATATTTATATAATCCATATCAATTCTCATTAGAAATCTAGGTATCAATTTATAGATTTGTACTTTTTTTTCAGTAACAATTTATAACCTGAGACGACATTTCTTTTTTTTCAGTATAAAATTTCCCAAGATCAAAAAGGAGATACTTATGTTTGAAAATTTAGCAGAAATGTTTTTAGAATCCAAGGAAAGGTTTGGTAGCAAACCAGCCTTTGCCACAAGAAATAAGGATAAAAAATTCGACCAGGTTAGTTTTGGTGAAATTTTTGAATTAGCCCAAAACCTAGGAACTGCTCTCATCGACCTCGGAGTTGAGGCTCGTGAGCATGTAGGGTTAATAGCAGATAACCGCTTGGAGTGGATCATTGCAGATATGGCTGTGATACTTATTGGGGCTGCTGATGTGCCAAGAGGGACAGATGTAACTGATGGGGATATTACGTATATACTTCCACACGCAGATGTAAAACTAGTCTTTGCAGAAAATGCAGTCGTAGTGCAAAAGATTTTAAAGAATAAAGACAAACTTCCCAACTTAAAAAAAATTATTTTACTAGATAAGGAATCAAAGATCTCGGGGGATACTTTACATCTCTATGATTTAATCGAAAAAGGAAAAATCCTTCGCAAAGGAGGAGACAAAAAGTTAGAACAAAGAATTCGAGGTATAAAAAAAGACGATTTATTTACGTTGATTTACACTTCAGGAACAACCGGTGCGCCTAAAGGGGTGATGCTTACTCATAGCAATATCATTTCCCAGATCAATCATATCCCAGTGAAATTTACGCCTGATGATAGAATGCTTTCTCTGCTTCCAGTCTGGCATATTTTTGAGAGAACATTTGAAATGGTCGCAATGGCAAAAGGATGTTGCACATACTATACGAATATCCGCAATTTGAAAGAAGACTTGCAGATTGTAAAACCTACTTTTTTAGCCTCAGCCCCACGACTCTGGGAAAGTATTTATCAGGGGATAATGGCAAATCTAGAAAAAGCACCCGCAGCAAGAAGAAGTCTATTCTACTTAGCGTATTCTGTATCAAAAAATTTTCACTCTGCTTCTAGGTTTTTGCGTTTTTTAGAATTGGACTTAGAAGGACGAAGTAGTATTACTTCATTCTTTATAGGCTTATACCAATTTGCCGTTCTGGTTACTTTATTTTTACCCAATTTGATTCTAGATGCAATTGTGATGAGTAAAATTCGAAATGCAACTGGTGGAAATTTACGTGGTTCTTTGTCGGGTGGGGGAGCACTTCCAAAACATATTGACGAGTTTTTTAATAATATTGGAATCCCTGTATTTGAAGGATATGGGCTAACAGAGACTTCCCCCACAATTTC
>JAGOHK010000086.1:0-2402 GCA_017996175.1 Leptospiraceae bacterium | reverse complement strand
AGCGTTAAGCGACATGTAGTGAATGAAAAGTATAAAAAACTTTATGAGAGTATGTATGAGTAAGTGAAGGGAGCCTCTCTAACAGATTACCACCGATGAACACCGAGGACACCGATAAAAGATACGATGGTTTTTATTTTGGTTATAGAGTTGAATAATATGGCACTAAACGACGTTCGTTATTAAACAGAAAAGAATTTAATAAACCAAAATACTATCGGTGTCTTCGGTGGAACTAATACACCACCGGATAATATATATTTACTTCAAACTGTTTAGAAAATACTGCACGGAATTTCAGATACTTTAGATTAATCTCCTAACTAAAAGGAGAGTTTTAAGGATAATTTGGGGCATCGTTTTGGCAAGGAGGTAGCTTTAAAAATTCTGCCTCCTTAATGAAATCTGCTGGGCGATCAAAATGGCAGGTCGATTTTAGAGAAGACTGTGATTTAATTTCTAGTATATATTCCTTAGGAACTGGTAAGAATTGTAAGCCAACGCCAGCAATGGGAGAACCTAATAATTCTTTAACAGAGGTTTCAGTTATACTTTTCAAGCAAATCATTCTAACTTTCGAATTTTCTTCTACAATTCGTTCCGGTATGCATACGCTAAACAACGTTCCTGTTTCTCCAGCTACACAAATTATGATTCCTTCCCGAATATAAAGACTTGCTACCATATCCGTACGACAAGTATCTTTAGAGGTTCCCTCAATATATTTTCCCATTAAGTAATCTGGAATTTTTACAAAATTAGGTAAGTCACTTAAAAATTCTCCGTATGCAAATCCTTCCATTCCTTCATAGGTGATTTGAAACCAAATATTTGATTTTCCTTTGGTCACTTCTTCTCCTTCTTGTTCGCCAATCACTTCCACTTGCGATTTAAATGGAATCGTTGCGAGGACTTTACTTTTTGTGTCTGTAGCCTCTCTTAGTTTAAGTCCCGATTTTGCAACTACATACTTATAGGTTTTCGTACTTTCAGAGTTTGTGTTAATTGTCTGTGTGTCCGGTTTGGATTCATTACTGATACTGTTCGTTTGCGATTCTGAATTTGATTCTTTTTTGCAAGTGAAGAATGAAATTGCAATGAGAATTCCCATTAGGATTATCATTATTTTTTCTTTTGTTGTGAATTGCATTTTTTGGTCTCCTTAATTTTTACTTGATATTGTGAGAGTATGTCAAGGCATAGAATTTCGTTTCTAAAATGCTTAAAAACACCACTTCACATACGACTACGCTCTGTGCCGGCGTTTATGCTGAGCCGCAGTTTCCAAGAATGCGAGTCGAAGTATGGCAAATCCCCACCGAACTATATCTGTCCTGGAAAGTCGCCTGGTTTAGTTCTCCATCTTCTATGAACCCAAAAGTATTGATCGGGAAAAAGTTTTACTTCTTCTTCTAGGAGTTTTGTCCAGAGTTCGGTGTAATGACGAACAGCCGCATCTCTGTCGGAAAATTTCTTTTTGTCAATGACTCCCATATTTTTTACACGGACGATTACTTTTCCGTTTTCTCCGCAGACAACAGAGTATAATAGTAATTTTGCGCCAGTAAGATAAGCCATGAGTGCAGGACCTTGGTAAGTGGAAGCAGGACGGTTGAAAAAATTTACGAATATTCCTGCTTTGCCTGCATTCTGGTCGGAACCAAATCCAATCCAGTAACCATCTTTTAAAAGTTTCATCACACGACTTGACTCATCTGTTGTGACGAGTAAAATTCCATTATTTTCTCGCAGCGATTTCACCCATTTATCCACAAACGGATTTCGAATCTTTTTATAAATACCGGCTCCTTTCATTCTAAGACCCATGAACTGAACTAAAAGCTCCCAGGTTCCTAAGTGACCAGATACAAGCACTACACCGATTCCTTCTTTATTCGTTTCCTGTTCTATTTTTAAAGACTCAGGATCATACGTTAGATATTTATCCATCCACTCTCTTGTCATTCTAGAAGCGTAGAGGGTACCCGCGAGTAACCGCCCCAGATGTTCAAAATGTTTTTTTACTAAGTTTAGTTTTTCTTCTTCTGACCATGTGGGAAAGGCGTGGCTAATATTTTCGTAGGCGATTTTTCTATGTTTTTTGGCAAGGGGGAATAGAATTTTTGTAATTCCTACACCATAAGCAAGGCATACTTTGTATGGAAGAAATTTGAATGGGAGGTATAAAAAGTAGGCAATTAAAAACGAAATAAAATAACCAATTTGTTTCATGATTACATATTTCGTTTTCTTGAAAACTTGAAAAGCATTTTACTAACTCACCTTACGCGCAAGCGCGTTGAGGTGAGAGATAGGGAGCCTGTCGGCGACTTGGGCTGCCGCCCAAACCTGCTTATTCATTAATTCATTAGCTTTATCTAATATTCTTAAATTAGGTTTCA
>JAGOHK010000085.1 GCA_017996175.1 Leptospiraceae bacterium | reverse complement strand
TAAAGTTGCCCTCATTACTTCCTACGATCCTAATTCGAAAGACTTAGTGACAGAAGAGACTGGAGCAAATACAGAAACAGAAAAGCAATGGATTTACAATACCTATATAGATATTCTCAAAGGAGATTCTAAAGGGGATAATCGTAAATGGAAAAGCACGGAAGTCTATGAGGATAACGCGAAGAAACTCTTTCGGGAAGAAGCTATCAATATGAAATTGTTAATCGTTGTGGATAAACTTCTGACTGGCTTTGATGCTCCGCCTTGTTCTTATTTGTATTTAGATCGCTCTTTACAAGATCATGGATTATTTCAGGCAATTTGTAGAACCAACAGGCTAGACGGGGAAGATAAAGATTTCGGTTATATTGTGGATTACAAGGATTTATTCCGAAAAGTAAAAGGCGCAATATCAGTATATACCTCTGATTTAGATGATTCCCTTACAGGAAAAGAAGAAGGCATTGACGTTAAAGATAGATTAACCATTGGAAAAGAAAGACTTGATAATGCAGTAGAAGCAATGGAAGAACTCTTAGTTCCAGTAACTCCACCGAAGGAAACGATAGAATGTATTCAATATTTTTGTGGTAATACCGAAATTCCAGAAAATCTAAAAGAAAGAGAACATCTACGAACAACTCTTTATTCTAGCGTAGCAAACTTTGTAAGGTCGTATGTAAATATTTCTAATGAACTAGAAGACGCAGGGTATACGCAAAAACAGATAGAAGAACTAAAACAGAAGAGAGATAGATATATTGCAATTAGAGCAGAAATTAAACAAGCCAGTGGAGAAGAATTAGATTTAAAACCTTATGAAGCGGATATGCGTAATTTGCTTGATATGTATATCCAAGCGGAAGACTCAAAGGTTGTATCTAAGTTTGATAATAAATCTCTTTTAGAAGTAATTCAAATACTAGGTATCCATGAAGCTGTAAAGACATTACCGACTAGCATTCAAAAGAATAAAGCTGCTGTTGCTGAATCTATTGAAAATAATGTTCGCAGTAAGATTATTAAGGATTATGCGATAGACCCTGAGTTTTACAAGAAGTTGTCGCTACTTCTAGATACTCTAATTAAAGAAAGAAAAACCGACGCTATCAACTATGAAAAATACTTAGAAGGAATAAAGAAGATCATTGATAAAATGAATTCTGGAAAATCAGACAATACACCCTCTTCTTTAAATACACCTAGCAAAGTAGCTTTGTATAATAATTTGAACAAAGATGAACAACTTGCTTTAGAAATTGATAGTGCGGTTCGGAGTGTGATTCAAGATGGCTTTCGCGGTAATCCTGCAAAAGAAAGAATTATACAAGGAAAAATGTTTGAGATTTTGAAAGATGAAAATGAAGTAAAACGTATCTTTGAAATCATAGTCAACCAGTCAGAGTATTAGAATGAAAACAATTGAAGTAGGAAATCTATCTATTGAAGTGGAACAAAAGGATATTAAGAATATCCATTTAAGTGTTCATCCTCCTCGCGGTAAAGTCAGAATATCCGCTCCACTAAAACATGAACTAAATACAATCCGAGTATTTGCAATTTCTAAATTAAGTTGGATTAAAAAGCAACAAAACAAGATTTTAAAACAAGAAAGAGAAACACCCAGAGAATTTTTAAACCTAGAAAATCATTATTACAAAGGCGAACGTTATTTATTAAATATCATAAAAGAAAACTTTCCTCCAAAAGTAATCCTTCGAGCAAAAAAGATGGATGTTTACATAAGACCTAATTCCTCAAAAGAGAAAATCCAAGAAGTCATTGAAGAATGGTATCGCGCAGAACTCAGAAAAGATATTTCTATTCTAATTGATAAATGGGAAAAAATTCTAAACGTCAAAGTAAAAGACTTTGGAATCAAAAAAATGAAAACCAAATGGGGAACGTGTAACGATAAAGCAGGGAGAATATGGATTAACCTCGACTTAGCTAAAAAACCTCCACGTTGTTTAGATTATATCGTCCTTCATGAAATGGTTCATCTACTAGAAAAAAAACATAATGATAAATTTGTGGCTTATATCGATAAGTCGCTTCCCAACTGGCGATTGATTAAGGAAGAGTTGAATAGGTTGCCGTTGAAGCATGAAGACTGGAAGGAGTGAGGAGAAAGTATGAATCAGAAAAATTTATTTTCTCAAAGAAAAGGTTTAGTTAAAATTGATGATGAACTTCAAATTGATTCTTTATCAAACGCATCGAAGAACCATATTTGGGATTGTTTATATAAAACCATTTTCGTTTATATAACAGATCCTGAGAATAGCAATACTTACTTCGAAGGAACTCGAACGCAATATATACCATTAAATCCGAAATATGCTTCGTTTCTTGAAAAAATTTGGACTCATTGGATTGGATTGCCTCTAGATCAAATACCTAAAGAGTATAAAATATATTATCAACAAATAAAAGAAACTTATTCTAAATTACAATGGGACGATGTTTACAATTTTTTAGAGTTTATCTTCATTCATTCACCTAATAATGATAAATCAATTTCGTTATTAAATTCGGTATTTGAGGAAGATAATATCGGTTATCGAATTATAAACAATGAAATCACAGATATTATAAATCCGCTAGAAATTAAATCAGTTAATACAGCTCTTCTTTCTCCTTTTCAAAATTCAAATACTCATTTAAGCAAGGCATTGCATCTTTTATACAAAGAACCGCCTGACTATAGCAATTCAATTAAAGAATCTATTAGTGCTGTTGAGAATGTAGTAAAATTCGTTACAGGCGACACAAAAGGTACGTTAGCCGCAGCATTGTTAAAGTTAGATAAAAATAATGATATGCATAGAGCATTTAAAGATGCTCTCATTAAACTATACGGGTATACATCCGATGCAGACGGAATTAGGCACGCATTAATGGAGGAAACAAATCTCAGTCACGCAGATGCAAAATTATTTTTGATTCAATGTAGTGCTTTTGTGAACTATTTGACGGAGAAGTATGGAAAGGGAAAATAATATGGTAATAACCAATGTGGATTAAAAAAATAAAAATAGAAAATCTTCGTTGCTTTGAAAATGCAGAAATCGAATTTTCAAAGGGTATTAATATACTTCTGGGTGCAAATAATTCTGGTAAGTCTACGATTCTTTTATCTATGTTAACACTACAACATTTAGATATGTATATAAGTAAAGATGATATTCGGAAAAGAAGTAATAGCCTAAATATTACTTATGAGTTTGCTGACATGTCAAAAAAGTATTTTAATCAATTCAATGTAAATTATATTGATGTTGGTTTGAGTAAAGGTCTTGATCGTGCATCTGCAATTCAACCCGTCAATCAATCCAAAAATAATCCTCATCATGTAGACAGTTTAGAAAAATATGCATTTAAAAGTTTTCATGCAACAAATCAAGAATCCTTAATCATTGAGAAACTTTATAAGAATCCAATGAATCAAAAGATTAATTTTCTCTTTTCGAATGAGCCAAACAATTTCATTTATCCATTTGTAAGTAAACGCAAAGTTAGCCGATACAGTACAGATGTTTCCTTGAATAGCGCAAATAGAATTGCTAAGGATTCTGATAATTTGCCTGCTCGTGTTGATCTAGTTCTCAACTCAGCGTTACCAGAATTTCATGAATTTAAAATATACTGTGAAGATGTATTGGAGATTTCAATTACGGCATTCTCTTTTGAAAGTGGAAAAAATGTTGGACTTTCAATTCAATCAGACATTCATATTCCGATGCAGCAGATGGGGGAAGGTTCTTCTATTGTAGGTTTACTCGTACATCTTTGTTTAGCAAAGGAAGGTTATCTTTTCATAATTGAAGAAATTGAAAATGACCTACATCCCAAGGCATTAAAGAAATTATTAGAAATCATAAAAGAAAAATCCAAAACAAATCAGTTTATTATTTCAACACATTCTCATATAGTAGCAAAATATCTTGGCTCTGAAGAAAATTCTAAATTGTTCGAAGTAAGTATGAGTTTAGTCGATAGAATGCCTACATCAAAAGTTTCATTAATCGAAACGCCTGAAGAAAGAATTAACGCACTAGAAAAACTGGGATACGAATTTAATGATTATGGATTAACTAAAGGTTGGTTGATACTAGAAGAGTCTTCTGCTCAGAAAATCATTGAATCCTTCTTAATACCTTGGTTTGTTCTGGAACTACAAAATCAAATTAGAGTTATTGCAAGTAATGGATTTCAAAATGTAGAGGATAAATTTATTTTTCTTCACAATCATTTTTTATTCATACACCTTCAAAACAATATTTATCTGAATAAAGCGTGGGTTATTATTGATGCAGGATTAGAAGAGGAAGAAGTTATAAAGAGTTTAAAGAATAAATTTTGCGATGGTGAAAACAAACTTTGGAAAGAAAATCATTTCTTGAATTGGAAAGAGCATGATTTTGAAAGCTATTATCCAATACATTTTAAAGAAAGAATCGAATTAGTTAATCAAATAGATAAAAAGGATAAAAAGAAAAAGCGTGAGGCTAAGGAAAAACTTTTAAAAGATGTAATCGCATGGTCTGAGAAAAATAAAGAGGAAGCAAAAAAGCAATTCAATGAATCTGCGAAAGAAGTTATCGACAAATTACAATTAATCGCTAAAGAACTAAATTTATTATCATAAGGAGTAACCAATGGCAGAATGTGTAGAGTGTGGAAGTTATACAAAATATAAAGGTGGTCTTTGTCCTAAATGTTATAAAGAAAGTAAATCGCACGAAGAAGAGGAAGAAGCATTCGAAGAAGATGAAGGCGGACTTTCTGAGGGTAAGAAGAAGTATACCGAAAGTATAATCAAGGGACGAATCGCAGAAACATTAATTCAAGAATTGTTTTTAAATTTGGGTTATAGTGTATTTAGATATGGAATGGAAAATACGATTCCGGGAATCATGACTCTCTTAAAAGGTGTGAAAAGTGAAACTGCAAAACAAATTAGAAGAATGCCCGATTTTGTAATTCAACATACAAAAACAGGAGAAGTATTTTTTATAGAAGTAAAATTTAGAGCAAATGAAGAATTTAAGCGTAAACATTTACCGAAGGATTACCCCTACGAAAATGCTTACATCATTTTAGTTTCAAAGAAACATATAAAATGTATTTCGGTGCAGGAATTAGACGAAGGCGAAGAAATTACTCCAAATTCGAAAAACTATTTAGGTAATAGAGACGAATTCGAATTAGACAAGGACACTATCAGAGATTTCTGTGATTTTGCTGTTAAGTTCTTTGATTTTGTTTAGAAAGTGGAAAAAAGGTCTTCTCACCTATTCCCCCCTATCCTCACTTTTCAACTCAGCATATAAAGCACCGGAAGCAATAGAGTCTGCAAATTCCTTTAATGGAAAAAGGAAGGAACAACTTAGAATCTTAATGGAGCATTGGCGAAGTGTTCGGAATAAAAAGTCTGAGCTGCGGGTTTTTGGTTTTTTTGGCGTTACCTTTTTTTGCCCTTCCACCCATTGCGCGGTGGTGCAATCCCCAAACTGCTTGGTCGCAGTTTGATATAAAAACCAAAAAAAGGTAACAGAGTCTCCCCCACGGGAGTGGAGATCAAAAAAATCATCCTTTTAGAAGAGAAGGCAAAGAAGTTTGGGTAATATGGTGAAACCCTACAGAGAAAGAAAAAAGTTCGACAACGCCGATGCGTTAGGGATCAACTGGATGAATAGGGATAGTTCCATCATCCCTATTCAGGAAGGCGAGCCCGACGCGTTAGTCGAAAGAAGGAAAACAATCATGGGAAGGATGCGACAAATACGAAATAACCGCGTAACGCCCAGATACTAAACGGTGAAGTTTTTGTACATATTCTGAGAGGCTAATAGGAGTCTAAGTAATTAAAAGTGCGTATAACGTTAGTATTAGAGTTGTTGTGAAATTCAATTTGTAATAATGAACACGTCGAACTATGCTTTATAAAAAAAGTAACCTTCGACAGACCAGGTTGACATTAAACAATGTTCCGACAACTTTACTATATAATCTACTTATTTGAAAAACAAGTTGACTCTATATTTCCCATGTTTAAGCTCTGTAAAGGAGGCTGAATTTGACAGAGACATCTAATAAAGCAATAGTTTGCGTAGATGATGAGGCGATCATACTAATGTCTCTAAAAGCACAACTTCGCAACTCCTACAAAGATAAATTTATTATAGAGACCTCACTCTCAGGGGAAGATGCCATCCTAATCATCGAAGAACTTATGCGAGATGGAGTGAAAGTTATTGCTTTAATTTCAGATTGGCATATGCCGAATATGAAAGGTGACGAACTTTTTACCATCGTAACAAAAAAATACCCTGACATCAATCTACTTATGATTACAGGTCAGGCAGACAAAGAAACAATAGAATCCTTACGAACTTCCATACAAAATATTTCTATTTTACATAAACCATGGGATCGAGCAACTTTAGTGAATTACATAGATCGACTAGATACAAAGAATTAAGTTTTTTAGTAGTCAAATTCTGAAAATTGTGCAAACCTAACAAACCAAATCAGGGAAACATACAATGAGAATAAATAAATATTTAGTGAAAGATAAAATATATGAGGGTTCTGAGACAATTCTCTATAGAGCGGTTAATACTGATTCATCTCAAAAAGTAATTTTAAAATTAGCAAAAACTGAACCCGCGTTTATTAGACTGAAAAATGAATATTACATATTAAAAGTATTAAATATTCAAGGGGTTCCGAGTGCACTTGATTTCAATCAAAATTCTGATAGACCATACGTTGCTCTAACGGATATTTCGGGATTACCCCTCTCTAACTCTATAGAAAAAATTAAAAAATATCCTACAGATCGTATTTGTGAAATATTTATTAGTATAGCTAAAGTCTTAGATCAAATTCATAGAAAGAATATTATCCATAAGGATATGAAACCCTCTAATATTCTTTACGAAGAAGAAAATGATACTATTTCCATTATTGATTTTGGAATTTCTTCTCAATTTGATTTTAAATTAAGAGAACAAAAGAATATCAACACTTTAGAAGGAACACTAAAATATATTTCTCCAGAGCAAACCGGTCGAGTCAACAGATCTGTTGACCAAAGAAGTGATCTATATTCTCTCGGAATTACATTCTACCAACTGCTTACAGGTAATCCTCCATTCAATAGCGAAGATCCAATTGAATTAATTCACAATCATATATCGAGAATACCGGAAAGAATTAAACATATTAGTAAAACGTTAAACGATATAGTATTCAAATTACTTTCGAAAAATCCTGAAAACCGCTATCAATCTACCTTTGGGTTACTTCATGACCTAACAAGAATAAAAAAAGGGGAAACTGATTTTGAAATTGCAACGAAAGATTTTTCGGAGCGGCTACAGTTAAATGAAACCTTGTATGGAAGAGATTCTGAGAAAAAAATTCTGAATGTTATGTTTGAAAAAACAAATCTATCTTCAGATAAAGCAAATTACCTAGTCGTAAAAGGGGAAGCGGGACAAGGAAAATCAATTCTCATAGAAGAATTACTAAATAAGACTGTAATAAAAAAAGGATATTTTCTAAGAGGCAAACATGACCAGATAATACAAAATATCCCCTATTCTAGTTTTTCTCAAATTTTAAAGAAATACATAGATTTCCTTTTATCGGAAAAAATAGAAGTTCAAGAAAATAGGAAAAGAAAATTACTGGATGCACTTGGGGAAAATGCCGGCATAATAACATTACTTGCTCCTGAGATGGAATTAATTTTAGGTAAACAAAGAGATCCATTTTCATTGGAAGGATCTGAAGCACAAAACCGATTTAATTCGATTCTAATTAACCTACTAAAAGCCATGGCAGAGACGTCTTCTCCACTTGTAATTGTGTTAGATGATTTGCAATGGGCGGACACCGCAACGATTCAACTTTTAAAAAAAATTATAAATGAAAATTCGATTCCTGGACTTTTTATTATCCTAAGTTTTAGGAATAAAGAAGAATCTTATTCGGAACATTTTCAAAGTTTTAAGGAATACTTAAATGAAATTCAATATGTAGAACAAATAGAATTATCCAACCTGAAATTAACTGATATTAAAGAGTTCTTAAAAAATACGATAGGCGAAAATGCAGATCGATTTAACTCCTTGGTCGAGTTTTTATTTAACACCACACAAGGGAATCCGTTCTTCACAAAAGAACTTTTGAAGGAACTTTATTCCAACAAAGCTTTGTTCTTTAATTTTTCGAGTGAACGCTGGCATTTTGATAATTCGGTCATTCAAAATATTTCTATGGGCGAGAATATTCTGGATTTTATGAAAATAAAAATTCAATCTCTTACGCCTAAGACCATTCAACTTTTAAAAATTGCTTCCTGCGAGGGTATTACTTTCAGTAAAAATTCTATTTCGATCATTGGTAATTTTACAGAAGAAGAATTAGCATCTGCAATTAAAGAAGCTTCTATCGCTGGTATCATCTATCCAATGGAAAGTTCTCTAGCGGATAATTATTATTGTTTCCTGCACGATCGAATTTTACAATCCGCACACCAACTAAATACTTTGGATGAAATTAAAGAATCCAATTTTCAATTTGGGAATTATTATAAAGTTAATTTTCCTGATACAAAGGTATTTGATATTTGTAACTTCTACAATAAAAGTTTTGACCTTTTTACGAAAGAAGAGGATATTCTCGATTTGGTGCATTTTCATTACAAAGCGATACTACTTTCAAAAGCAAATATTGCTTATGACAACGGGCTAAATTTTGCAAAACTAGCACTTTCTTATTTAGATAAAATTCAAACTGTACCAGAAAATTTAAGATTCTCCATTCAAGAGGAATACGGATGGTTTTTATTTGCCACTGGAAATTTTGAAGAGGGAGAAAAAGTTTATCTGAGTCTAATTGAGAATTGCCATGACTTAAAAGATTATGCAAGACTGAATAATGTAAGGATTGGATCTCTTGCCAGTCGTGCTCGAATATTTGATTCAGTCAATTTGGGTTTGGAAGTTTTACGAAAACTGGGAGTCCAAATTCCAGAGTCCGATGAGGAAAAAACTAATTTGTTTATTTCTGAATTTGGAAAAATATTAGAATATATTAACTCTCACGAGGTAAGAGACTTACTAAAATTAAAAAGTATGGATGATGAGATACAAATTATTATCCAACAAATACTTTCCAGACTTTTAATTCCAACCATTCTTTCTGCGCAATTGACACTTCTCGGAGTGCTTACTTGTATTTCCATTACACTCGTAATAGAGCATGGATCTATCGACTTAGTTGCATACGCATATTCGCTATTTGCCGTTACTATCATAAGTATCCAAAAGAACTATAAAATTGGAATTGAGTTTGGAGAAATTGCAATTGAAGCAAGCCAATTAAATAATAATAGGGCTTTAATGGGTGGAGTATTTAACACGGTTGGTTGTATCACAAATCATCTGAAATATCCAGCAGTGGATAATGAACGTTTGTTCCTTTTGAGTAGTAAATACTGCGAAGAATCAGGAAACATTTTCGAAACTGTTTTGAGTCAGGGAAATTCTTTATGGAATAAGTTTTACAGGGGAGAGAATTTGAATGAAATTTTAACTCATTGCAACAACTACAAACTCAATTGTAAAAAATACTTTGTTTGGGAAGCAATGATTAATATCTATTATCCGACTATGGGAATTGTAAACTATTTAACGGGCAAACAAACAGAAGGAGATTTACTTTCTTATGATGGTCGCTCAGAATTAGAACATGTTGAAATAGTAGAAAAACTTGGCTCCAAAAGTCCACTTGCGCAGTTTTATGGAATTCTTATCACTAAATCCTTTTTATTCGGTAAATATTCAGAGATTTTAAAAACCGGCGAGTTGTTAGAAAAAAATACAGCAGCACCCACAGTGTTTCATGATATATGTCCTAACTTTTACAGATGTGTGGCATACATACTAGTATCCGGTTCACTACCAGAGGAAGAAAGAATTTTTTATAGTGAAAAAATTAATAAACTAAAATCAGATTTTAAAACTTTCTCCGAATTAAATCCATCAAATTTTTTGCATATGTATTTGCTTATCCTTGCGGCAGAAAACTTTAAATCAGGTAATTCATGGGATGCAATGAAATACTTTGACGAAAGTATTTCATCTGCATTAGAAAATGGTTATATACAAAATGCTGGAATTGCGTATGAGATAGCTGGAAATTTTTACAGGGAAAATAAACATTATAAAATTGCTGACACCTACTATCAAGAAGCTTACAAGTTATTTAAAACATGGGGTGCAGAATTTAAAATAAAAGCAATGGAAATAGAATTTCCAAATTTTAAATTTCAACGAAATACAACTCTTCAACTCACAAATAGCCCTACTCTCAGTACATCAAAAGCTACTACCGATTTTCAAATGGATTATATTTCCACCCTCAAAGCGGCTGATATTATCTTCGGAGAGGTGAATACGGATAAACTAATTCAAAAAATCATTCAAGTTATTCTAGAAAATTCCGGCGCAAGTGAAGCTAGTTTACTGATTAAACAAAATGAAAAATTTATTGTTCATACATACGGGAAGGTTTTAGAGAATATAGAAATAGAATTTGTCAACAAATCACTAGATGAATTTGAAAATATAGCAGTGAGTATTGTAAATTATGTGATTCACTCCAAACATAATGTTATATTAGAGAATGCTCATACATATTCAGATTATATAAATAATTCCTATTTACAAAATAAAAAAGTAAAATCCTTACTTTGCAAACCAATTTTACGCAAAGGAGAAATCATTGGGGCAATTTATCTAGAAAACAATTTTATTGCTGGAGTGTTTAGCAAAGAGAGAGCAAATATTATAAACTTAATCGCAACGTTAGCTGGCATTTCTATAGAAAATGCATCGTTATACGAAGAATTGGACAATAAGGTAAAAGAAAGAACAAACGAATTAAATGCGGCTAATGTTAAGTTAATCGAAACAAACTCTCTCTTAGAGAAAACTCTATACGATTTGAAGACTACGCAGGATCAATTATTAGTTTCAGAGAAAATGGTAGTGCTTGGAAAATTAATTGCAGGTATTGCTCATGAAATTAATACTCCCCTTGGCGCAATTGTAGCTTCCAACCAGGTAGTAACTGATTTGATTTCCGAAAGTTCCTTAGATTTATTAGAATCTTACTCTAAATTTAGCGACAAACAAAAGGAAGCTTGGGCAATTCTTTATACGAATGCAAGACAGAACAGTAAATTTTTAGATTCAAATTCTATACGAAAAATTAAAAAGGAACTTTCATTGCATCTACAGGAAAAAGGTTTAAAGTTAAATAATTATACGATAGATGGATTGTCTGAACTTGGAATCTCGATGCAGAATATTGACACTCTAATTCCCTATTTATCGATAGAAAATTTTGATATTGTATTAGAAAATTCCTTAAATATAATTACTATTCTTAATTCTGGTAAAATTATTAAGAACGCTGCCGAAAAAGCTTCTAGAGTTATCATTGCTTTAAAAAATTATGTACATGAAGACCAATTAGAAAAGCGGACAATGGTAGATATCCGCTATCAAATAGAAATGTGTTTGGTTCTCTATCAGAATAAAATTAAAAAAGGAATGGAGATAATTACAGATTTTTCTATAAAACCGGTAATCATTGGATACAGTGATCAGCTAAATCAGGTATGGATTAACCTTATTAATAATGCGTTATACGCCGTCCAGTTTGAAGGAAAACTAATCATACGAAGTTTTATTCAGGACGATTATCTCGCAATATCATTTACTGACAACGGACCAGGTATTCCGTCGCATATCCAAGACAAAATTTTTAAACCATTTTTTACAACGAAAGCAGCGGAAGATGGCAGTGGACTAGGTCTAGATATTTGCAAAAAAATTGTGGATACCCATAAAGGGAAAATTGAATTTACTAGTATTCCAGGTAACACGTGTTTCACAGTTTATCTAAGTCGGCTTCTGGAACAAGAGTCTTAACGGATAATCTAGATAGTTTCTTTCTTGACGTGCGCCATAGGTAATTTATAGTCATTTTAAATCGTCTAAGACTATGAAAAAACTAACTCGCCATAGAAAAATTATTTTAGAAAATATGCAATCTCGCAAGGATCACCCTACTGCAAAAATGGTGTACGATTCCGTTAGAGAAAGTGTAAATAGCCTGAGTTTTGCAACTGTATACAACTCGTTAGAATACTTATTTAATAATGGTTATATAAAAAAACTAGATTCCTTTTCTGAGTCAGCACACTATGACGCAATTTTGGAAAAACATTCTCACTTAATCTGTAAAATTTACCGTCAAGTAATTGACTTTCGGGCAATTGATATAACAGATAAATTAGATGAACTCGCTGATAAATTTACACCGGAAGATATTGTTATTACCATCCGAGGTATCTGCAAAACTTGCAGCAAACACTAATCAGTAATGGGAATCATCCACGAACTCGATGTAAATTTAATCAATAAAATTGCAGCCGGTGAGGTAATCGAATCCGCGCATTCCGTAATCAAAGAACTACTTGAAAATTCAATCGACGCACTCTCTACGCAAATTGATATTCAAACAGACTCAGCCGGTCTTGCACGAATTTTAGTTTCTGATAATGGAACTGGAATTAGTGAAGATGATTTAGAACTCAGCATCAGACGTCATGCGACAAGTAAAATTCAAAAACTAGATGATCTCGAATCAGTAGAAACTTATGGATTTAGAGGAGAGGCTCTTTCGTCTATCGCCTCCGTTTCTAAACTGAAAATGACTACTGGAACTAAGGTCGACTCCCCTGCGATTTCAGTCACCTGCGAAAAAGGAAATATCATTGAACGAAAAAATGGGACCGGATTTAAAGGAACGAAAATTGAAGTAGAAGATTTGTTTTACAATACTCCAGTTCGTCGCAAATTTCTAAAATCAGAAAAAGCAGAAGATAAAAAAATCAAAGATAGAATTGCAATCACTGCTATTGCAAATCCTTCCATTGGATTTAGATACATCCAAAATGAGAAAGAAATTTTTAACTTAAAACCTGAATCTAGAAAAGAAAGAATCATTTCTGTATTTGGGGATAATCTAGATAACCACTTGCTTGAAGTAGCGTCTGAAAAAAAAGGATTAAAGGCTTACGGTTTCATAAGTGATCCAGAATTTTACAAATCTAACCGAAGCGGACAATTCCTATTTGTCAATGGGCGACCAATTGAAATGAAATATAGTTCGTATTTATTAAAAAAAGCTTATGACGAATTAATTCCTACAGGTGCTCACCCGTGGTGCTTTTTATTTTTCGAAATTGATCCAAGGCATATTGATGTAAACGTCCACCCTACTAAGAAAGAAATTCGTTTTTTAGATGAAGAAGGGTTTAATTCTTTTTTCTTGAGTATGGTTCATGCAGAGTTAAATTCTAAAACTCCAGTCGGAATTTTAGAAATGAGGAAACGATTTTTCCATGAGGGAAAAAGAGCAGACGCAATCGCAAGAGCAAATAGTGTATTATCCACATCGAATTCTATGTTTCAAAATTCGAATTTTAATACACAAAATAATACAACTCCAGTTCAAGAAATTTTACACAATGATTTGTATAAGGAAGTACCTGAACAAAATTCATTTTCTTTAGAAAACGTGGGAGCAGGTGCGAACTTACAGCAATTAACCGCTAAACCTGAAAGTAGACGGGAGTTTATTCCGAAAAAACATTTCGGAATCATCTTTGAGACTTTTATTTTAGCAGAAGCCGAAGATGGGATCTACATAATAGACCAGCACACTGCTCATGAAAGAATTCGGTACGAAGAAGTTTTAAACCAACTTCGAAATAAAAACCTCACCCAACAACTATTAACCCCAATTAGAATTGACTTGGCACTCGGTGACGCAGAAGAAATCCTAGAACGTAAAGAAGAATACGGCAAAGTAGGAATAACGTTAGACGACCTAGGTGGGGGAACGATATTAGTCAGAGAGATTCCAGTTTTTTTAGATCCGGGCAAAGAAAAAGAAACCATTTTAGATTTTCTAAATCGCACCAAAGGGGAAAAAGTTTTAGAAAAAGAACTCTATGACTTAATGGCAAAATGTGTCGCCTGTAGGTCTGCTATTAAAAAAGGAGATCATCTTTCGGATCATATTTTAGGAGAAATTCTAAATCGACTCAGTTATTGCGAAAATCCTTCCCGCTGTCCACACGGTAGACCAACACTGATTAAACTCACTCGTGACGATTTAGAAAAAATGTTTCATAGGAAATAATATTAGTATGGATAAAGACTTACGTAAACTCATTCTACAATCTGTATTTGCAATTTTAATCATCATTGCAATCGTAATAGGTCTTGCACATATTGTTAAAGAACCAATTACACAATTTTCAAAACTATTCGTGAACTATCTAGGAGTCTGGGGAGTTGGACTTGGAATTTTAATCAGTGATTCACTCCCTGCATTCATGATTCCTGATGCATTTTTAATGTTCGGAGTTGCCGGAAAATTAGGTGACTTAGAGGTAATAGCATTTAGCTCCATCGGTAGTATAATCGGCGGCTCTAACTCTTACGCGATTGGTCGCTATTTAATTCCAAAATTTAGACATGGGCGACATCTAATAATTAAACACGAAAAACAATTTATTCCCTACTTGGAAAAATACGGTAACTGGGCAGTCGTTATTGCTGCAACAACTCCACTTCCTTATTCATGGATGTGTATTGTAGTTGGAAGTTTTAAGATGGAATTCAGTAAATTTATACTCTGTAGCCTAACACGTATTCCCCGCTTCGCTGTGTATTACTATGCAATTAAATTTGGTTGGGTGGAAGATATCGTGATGACTTTGCGTTAAACTTATACTGCGATAATACTCAATAGAAACAAGCTTCAATAGTGCTTTTTAACTTACCAATTTCGAGCGGCTTATCTAAGAAACCTCTCGGATGTAATTTAGCTGCTCTCTCTTTCGTAACCTTATCATCGTAACCCGTTACAAAAATGATTGGAATATCCGACTCTGACTGAATTGCCGCTGCTGCATCTATTCCATCCATTTCACCAGCTAATCTAATATCCATCACAATAATATCTGGAGAATTTTCCTTGGCACTCTGAATTGCATTCTCCCCTGTGGTTGCTTGCTGCAATACGGTATAACCCAATTTTTTCAATTGAGATGCCACAAACATTCCAATTAAAACTTCATCTTCTACTAATAAAATTCGAATTTCTTTATTCATTTTAAATCCTCGGCTTATATAGATTGTTCGGAAACTCTATCGCGCAATATAGACCACTTCGATTTTCCAGTAAAACTTTCCCCTGCATTTGTCCTTCGCCAATGCTATAAATTAATTTCATTCCTAATGTATTTTGATTTCGAAAGTCAAACCCATCTTGAAGCCCAACACCATTGTCAGAATAATAGAATACGTTTTTTTTTGACTCATTCTTTGTAAAACTAATTGAAATTTTTCCTTCTCGATTATTTGGAAATGCATGTTTCAAAGAATTTGTCATGAGCTCAGTTAATATTAACCCAAGCGGAATTGCTGTATCAAGTAAAAAATAATTTTCTTCCACTTGCACATCTAACGTTATTCGCTGCACAATATCCCTGTAACTCTCTAGAATCAAATGCGATAGTTCCTCCATATATTCTTTGATGGATATTTGAGATAAATTCTGCGTGGCATATAACATTTTATGGACAAGCGAAATAGCCAGTATTCTGTCGTCGACTTTTTTTATTACTTCTTGTAATTCATGATTCGATTCAAATTCGTTCGCTTGTAATAAAAGCATTCCCCGAATCACCTGAATCGTATTTTTTGTTCTGTGATGAATCTCACGAACAAGTGTTTCTTTTTCATGAAGCGATTGTAAAATTTTTTCTCCTGCCTGTTGTCTCTTAATTATTTCAGCCTGGAGATGTTCGTTTGTTTTTATGATTTCCTTGTACGGTTTATTAACAGCTGCAACAAATACACCTTTATAAATTAAGTAGAATGCAAATATTTTATAAATATGTCCGAGCACATTGTAAGTATCAAATACACTTTCATAAACTGCGAATACCAATTCACTGAAAATACAAAGGATAAAAGCTGCTAAATAATATAAGATTAACCCTTCTCCCGTTTTAGACATTCGTCTCCAATAGGCAAAAAATGCAGAGAGAAGGAGGCTTATAATAATATACTCCGATATTTTTTTGAAGGGAGTAAGTCCAATTCCTTCTTGAAATGTTAAAGGAACATGAGATGGAAAAAAAGTTATCGCTATAAAAATAGATAAAGAAAGACCGAGTGCGGCTAATATTAATAATTCTTTAGAAACCCATTTAATAGGTTTCTCTGGATAAATAAACGCACTTACTAAGAAAGATAATCCAGTAATAAATCTAACTACAACCCAAAACTGTGTTGATTTATTGGGTGTGTTAGGAGTAATCAATGCAGGCATCCCAGAATAACCAAGCATATGCATAAAATCTAATAACCCAATTACCAAAAATGCGGAACTTAAAAAGAGTGTGTGGTGTTCTTTAGATTGTGAATGAGTATACCAACCTACTCCAAATATTGAAAACGATACCATCACACTAAAAAATTCTGCAACATTATGAAATACTAAATAAGATGGAATATCCATCACCATATAAAGAGTAGAATGAAAAAGTTCCACGAGTAAAAAAGGAATAACAGATAATAAGAATATTCCTAAAAGCAAAAATTTAGGATTTTTAAACCAATCTTTGTATATTCGGAAACTCATAATTATAGAACTCTTCTTCAATAAATTATTTTTAATGCAACTTTGTCAAGTCGCATTAAAGCCTTTTATAAATGATTGATTTTATTTTTAACGACTAATGCCGTTTAACGTTGTTTTTGTAGGAGAACACTTTAAAGTATGTATTTCGACAAATCCCTATTTTCCACAATCTCGTTTAGTTTGTTACGAACAAAGTTTGCATCGATGACTTGGTTCTTATTTTCAAGTTCAGGTCCTTCGAAACTAATATCCTCGAGGAGTCTTTCTAAAATAGTATTGAGTCGCCTTGCTCCAATATTTTCATTTTTTTCGTTCACTTCAAATGCAATAAGAGCTATTTCGCGTATTGCATCTTCTCTAAATTCGAGAGAAATTCCTTCTGTAGAAAGAAGTGCCTGGTATTGTTTGGTAAGGGAAGACTTAGGTGCGGTGAGAATTTTTACAAAATCATCCATCGAAAGTTTGTCGAGTTCTACGCGAATCGGAAAACGTCCCTGCAATTCAGGAATTAAATCAGATGGTTTGGACATATGAAATGCCCCAGCTGCAATGAATAGAACATGATCAGTTTTGATTGGACCAATCTTAGTGTTGACTGTAGCCCCTTCTACGATAGGAAGTAAGTCTCTTTGAACTCCTTCACGGGACACATCCACTCCACCACCTCGACTTTCTTTTCCGGCGATTTTATCAATCTCATCAATAAAGATAATACCCATTTCCTCCACTCGTCTCGCTGCTTCTTTTTGCAATTTTTCCTGATCTAAAAGTTTATCAGCTTCTATATCAGCTAAAACGTCTAACGCTTCTTTAATGGGCATTTTGCGCTTCTTATTTTTTTTCTGAACTAAATCGCCGAGTAAGTTTTGGATTTGATTGTCCATTTCTTCAAAATTCGTCGCTCCAAATACTTGCATCATTGGCATTCCACCTGCTGAATTTTGCGAAATATCAAGCTCTATTTCTTGTTCGTTTAATTTTCCAGACTTTAATTTTTTACGCATTAATTCTCTTGTTTCTAAATATCTCTGCCTTCTTTCTTCATCTCCCGGATCATTTCCATTATCCTCACCAAAGCCGATAGAGGTTTGTTTGGTGTTATCCGGAATTAAAATATCTAGGACAACTTCCTCTGCATTTTGTTTTGCATGGTCTACTAGTTTTACACGAAGTTCTGCTTTGACCATATTGAGAGAAATATTAGCAAGATCGCGAACCATAGATTCCACATCTCGCCCTACGTAGCCGACCTCTGTATATTTAGTAGCTTCTACTTTAATAAAAGGAGCACCATACAATTTAGAAAGTCTGCGGGCAATCTCAGTTTTACCCACACCAGTCGGTCCGATCATGATAATATTTTTAGGATAAATCTCTTCTCTCATAGAGACATCGAGTTTACGTCTTCTCATCCTGTTGCGAAGTGCTATAGCAACTGCTTTCTTTGCATTTTTTTGTCCGATGATATGCTCGTCTAAACTTTGGACAATTTCTCTCGGAGACATCTCAAATGTCTCACCTTCATAATTAATAACAGGTTTTGTTAGTTCGTTCATTCTATTTCTTCTAGTGTAATATTATTATTTGTATAAATGCAAATGCCCGCCGTAATTTTCATGGAAGCAAGAACAATTTCTTTAGCGCTCATCTGAGTGTTTTCATACAATGCTCTTGCTGCGGAGTATGCATAGTTGCCGCCAGATCCAATAGCAAGAATTCCTTCATCAGGAGAAATTACATCTCCTGTTCCAGAAACCAAATAGGATTCTTCTTTATCAGCAACAATTAAGAGTGCCTCAAGTTTACGCAGCATACGATCAGTTCGCCACTCGCGGGCAAGTTCCACAACACTTCGAGAGAGGCTTCCATTAAAAGCATTTACTTTTTTCTCAAATAATTCAAAGAGAGTAAAAGCATCTGCCGCAGACCCAGCAAAGCCAGTGATAATACGATCGTGAAACATACGTCGAACTTTTTTTGCTGTATGTTTCATTACGGTTTGTCCCATCGAGACTTGTCCATCTCCGGCAAGAGCGACTTTTCCATCTCTTCGGACACAAAGGATAGTGGTAGAGTGAAAATCAGGATAAAATTTATCTTTCATAGTTTCTAGGGATAGATTTTCAAGTGGGCTTATTTTATCCACAACTACTTCAATACAATTTCCAAGAATAAGTTAAGGCAGTCTTTAATTGCACAAAAAATCCGATAAAAGTATTAAGAAAGTAGGGCTTTGCCTGGTTGGTATGGATTCGACAGACTCACCAACCAAGCATTGTCGAATCCATAAAGCAAAACAGCAGAACCACCATTTAGCAAACTGAACAAAGACGCGCCACTAATATTCAAACTGCTATGAGCGAACAAGAATTAGCCGTAAATGAAACTACCGTAGCCATTAGCCGCATTTATGAATAAGCGAATTCGCAAACTCAGTCTATTCAAGAATTAAACGAGGTTGTGGAGTATCTTACCGAGATAGAGGAATTAATGGATAAACTCAGTGTGCAGTCATAAAGAAAATTTTTAGGCAATTATTGTTTATACTTCTTAGACGGTAGTTTCTAGATCTAAAATTTTTCGTTTGATAATAGATGCTGCCTCATATTTCTCATCGTTGATTGCTTGGAATTTTTTTAAATAAAGGCTAGCTAACTCATCTCCTTTTTTACCCGGAAAGAAAAGTGCATTTTTATAATTTTGTAAATCAAACTGTGGGTATTTGACAGAAAAGTTTTCAATCAACTTATCCATTTTTTGTTGGACTGTATCGCGGGCTAGACCTGTAGATGATCTAAATTGCATGGATATTTTTAATAACTCTTCTAAGTAATCGTTTGCTCCTTCAAAATTGAAATCTGGCATTGTATTTCTTTCTCGATTTTTACAAAGTTCAACGTATTTCATAACAAAAGCGTTGTATTGCTCCATACGCTCTTGTATATAAATATTTCCAGCGTCCCTATCGTCTGGCATTCTAAAGTCAGGAAGTCTAGCCATATCATACATACTTTCGTTTGGAAGAATTACCTTTTTCAGTTCTTCTATGGATGGGAAAGAAATTGGAGGGAATGTTACTACGGGAAAATTGTCATTTATCTTTAGAAAACTCACAACTACATTGGAAGCAATAATCTCACAACCCGGTTGGAAGGGATTCTCCCCAATTACATAACAATATACAATTAAGTTTCCAGTAGGATTATTTCTAGAGCCTTTTTCCAACATGACAACCTCTCTTTTTATCTTTCTATACTAATTTGACGTAACTATTTCACTTTAAAAATTAAAGTCAAGGAGGAAAGATTTTTCAAAGCAACATGCTTCGATTTTTTTTCCATCATTCTTGTATTTGATTTTAATCATTACAATAATATGTCTGATACTAAAACCCAAATCAATTGCACCTTGCAATATTTTTTCTATTTTTGAAACCTTTCCTGAATTATTGCATCTTATTTTAAAAGAAGGTAATATGACAAAAGAGGAAAAAATAAATGTTTATACTCACACAATGGGTGCTGTGATGAGTTTTTTAGGAGTTGGAATACTTCTATTCTTTGCATTGGAAACACAAAATTTTTGGAAAATAGTTGGTTCGCTTATATACGGTGTTAGCCTCATAACCTTATTCACAATTTCTAGTTTATATCACGCAAAGGAAGGAGAAATAAAAATCTTTTTTCAAAAATTAGATCATATCGCTATCTTCTATTTGATCGCAGGAACGTACACTCCTTTTGTGTTAGTGCATTTTCGAGAAGGAATGGGACCGGTAATACTAAGCATCGTGTGGATACTCGCTGTTATAGGCACAGTAGTAAAAATTTTCTTCACCGGCAAATTTGATTTTCTCTCTACTATGATTTATCTTGCAGCAGGATGGACTGTTCTATTAGACATCAAAAACTTAGTAACTACTTTTCATCCAACTGGTTTGATTTGGCTTGCGGCAGGCGGACTTCTTTATACTGGCGGAGTATTTTTTTATTTGAAAGAGTCAATCCCTAGAAACCATGAAATCTGGCATGGATTTGTTCTCGCTGGAGCAGGCTGTCATTATATAACCGTACTTTTTTATGTAGTTTAAATCTTTACTTGCATTTCGACGATTTGTTTTTTTTAATTCGAATATGCCTGAGTTTATTCCACCAATTGCAAAAGATTTTCATGGAAGTATGGGTGAAAAAATTGTCTATGAAGCATTTCAAACCTTACCCGATCATTGCTTAGAGCGTGTCTGAAAAGCCGTCTAACGTTTCGTAAGCTTGCGTGTATTAGAAAAACCTGATATTCTTTTCGCCATTAATGAAACCATTGCAAGATAAATTAGCGATTCACTATTTCTTGGAA
>JAGOHK010000201.1:1774-5663 GCA_017996175.1 Leptospiraceae bacterium | reverse complement strand
TTTTTCATTTCCCAAAAGAATTGGATACCAAAGTCCTCCTTCCCGAAAATGAAAATTGGAAACATGGGCAATGATTTCTAAATCAAAAGCTGGTGGAATGGGATGTGTAACCAGTGGAAAGGCAAGTGGTTTTGTTTCTTGTTTTGTGCGTCCCACAATTCCGTTTTTAGCAATTTCCTCTTTGTTCACAAACAGTCTATAGGCAGTACCTTGTTCAAATAATTTTAAGGAAATAGGAAAAATCCAATGGTTTGGAAGTTTTACTTTTAGTCTAAACGTGCCATACCCACAACCGTTTCTGAAGATTTCATTCCAGTTTCCAGGAACAGGTAGAAATATTTTTTCTTTTTGTGAGGATTGAAATTCATCTTCCTGTAAAAGGAATTTTTCTGGATAGAATTCCCAGTTCCCATTTAAAAAAATTGCTTCTTCCCTTGGAGTTAGATTTTGTAAATCCAGTTCTCCTTGCATTACAAAAGGAAGTTTACTTTGTGATTGTCCACAAGCGATAAAGAAATAAAAAATAGAAGTGTAAAATAATAGACCAATTCTTTGAAACTGAAATTTTATATTTAGAGTATTGCAAAATACAAAATGGTGATTTATCAATTATAGCCTATCTATCGGTATACTCTGAAATGATAAGATGCAAGCAAGTAAAATCCTTTGATAGCAAAGAATTTTTTATTGTAACCAAAGTATTTTTTCAAATTCTGGTAGAATGTCTATCGAAGAAAAACTAAAATCTCTTGGTTTAGAATTACCACCAGTCCCAAAAGCAATCGCTTCTTATATTCCAGCCAATGGTTCTGGCAATTTGGTATTTACCTCTGGACAACTCCCGATGAAAGAGGGAAAATTGCTTTTTACTGGACGAACTGGATCGGATGTTACGATTGACCAGGCACGCGAAGCAATGAAACAATCCTGTCTCAATGCCCTAGCAGCTATTAAAGGTTATATTGGAGACTTGGATAAAATTGCTCGCGTTGTAAAAATTGGGGCTTTTGTTTCTTCGGATAATTCTTTTTTCGAACAACATCTTGTTGCGAACGCAGCGAGTGATTTACTAACAGAGCTTTTCGGGGATAATGGCAAACATGCTAGATTTGCGATAGGCGTAAATGCTCTTCCTTTAAATGCTTGTGTGGAATTGGAGCTTATCGTAGAAATAAAATGATTTTAGTTCGATACATTAGAGACTTTTTTTATTTTGTACCTATCGCCTTTCTAGGATGGATGAAAGTACTCAAAAAATTTTTGGGGTATTTGTATTTTTCTTGGAAAAAATACCCAATCCTAATCAGGATTGCAACCATTGTATTTTTAGCACAATTAGTATTTTCCACAAGACCTTGGTTTGAATACAAAATTCGTTTTTATGAAGCAGACGAAAACCTACTAGTATCCTCAAAGATAAACTTAATCTTTATATTTCTGTCGTTGGTTAATTTCATTTTGCTGCTCTCTGAAGTTTCATTTTCGAAAGCGTTGATACTTACACTTCAAGTCATAATGGGAATTCTTTTTTTAGTTGGATTTCAAAGTCCAACTTCTTTACATATAGATTTTACTAATCCGAATGACTATAGATTTAGTTTGAACTTTTATCTATTTTTCGGATTCCACGCATTAGCCGTCGCTTTATCCGTTCGGAACTTTTTAAATAAAACTATTTAAGATATTCTATTAAGTCACCAAGACAACTCACAGTTCGAACTCCAGAATTTTCTTCTTTAGAAATCCAAAAACTAGTCCAGCCTAATTTTTCCGGTGGATAATAATCGTATTCCAATTTATCGCCCACATAAAAATGAGACTCATGGCTAAGACCAGTTAGTCGCACTGCCTCTTCAAAAATTTTAGGGGAAGGTTTTTCATATCCAAATTCAGCTGAGACTATTACATGCTCAAAGTGTTGGATTAAATTCATATTGGTAAGAAGGGCACGAAGCCGTAAGTCCCAATTGGAAATAATTCCAAGTCCGATTTTGTTTTGATTTAGAAATTTTAAAAGATCATAAAACGTTGGATCAACCACCCAATTATTTGGGTCATCAAACTTGGCAAAGATCAATTCGTAAATTTCCTCTGAATTTATTCTAACTCCAGCCAAACGAAATAAAAAAGAATCAATCAAACCCTTCCACCATCCAGTATGACCTTCTGGATGCGCATAATACCTATCAATATGGTCTGGCGGCAAATTAGAAGAAGCCTCTCTCCATGCTAACTTAAAATGTCTTTGTACATCCTCTGCCTTTGCCTCTTTTAAGATTCCATGTTCTTCTAAAACTCCTGCATACATTTCGGATACAGAATAGCGGAGTTTTATCAGTGTATCGCCCACATCAGTGTAAAGAAATTTTTTGTTCATGAAATAATCTATAAACCAGAAAAACTATAATCAGGTTCGATAATAACTTCAGATTTAATAGACAAACCAATAAAACAATTTCTATGCGCTGCTTCATGAATCTTATCTAGCTCTTCTTTTGTAATTTCTCCTTCCAATTTTACTTTTGGTCGAAGAAACACTTTGGTTACTACTAATTTGCCGCTTTCTCCTTTTTCTAATACTGCGGTTGCATTATCAATATATTCCAAAACGTTTTTTTTCTTTTTCGAAGCAACCGCTAAAAAAGTAAGCATATGACAACTAGAAACCGCAGAGGCTAATAGCTCTTCCGGGTTTGCGTACTGATCATCTCCAAAGGTTGCCTTAGTAGACGAGCCTAAGATAGTCTGACCACCTTCATAAAAAACTTTATATGTTCTTTCATAAGACTCGTAAATAAAATCTGATTTTGTGTTTTTCCATTCAATTGTTATATTGTGCTCGGACATATATAGCCTCCAGTAAAATCAATCTATTCAATTGTTATGATACAATAATCCGAATTCCAATCGCAAGTAAACTATTTTACTACCCAGATTTCTAAATGGACAGAAATAAAAAAGATTCTCTAATCCAAGTTTAGTATTTACACAAAATCATTATTTTCCCCAATGGAAGTATGAAAAGAAAATTTATTGTTACGGGCGGCGCGGGACTTATTGGTTCAAATATCGTAAGAGAACTAAATCAGGCGGATGAAACAGATATTCTAATCGTAGACCATTTAGGCAAATCCGAAAAATGGAAAAATCTACTCGATTTAAAATACAAAGACTATATCGAAAAAGATGATTTTCTTCAAAGAATTCAAAACGGAAATCCTTTTAAAAAAACCACTCATACGATTCATATGGGAGCCTGTTCAAGCACAACCGAAACAGATGCTAGTTATTTAATTCAAAATAATTTCGAATATACAAAAGTATTAGCAGAATACTCTCTATCGAATGAAACCGATTTTATCTATGCTTCCAGTGCTGCAACGTACGGAGATGGGGCTAATGGCTACGATGACTTAGCAGAGTTAACTCACTTGCGTCCCCTGAATATGTATGGATACTCCAAACATCTATTTGATCTTCATGCAAGACAAAAAGGATATTCTGATAAAATTACTGGACTCAAATTCTTCAATGTATTTGGATTTGGAGAAGCACATAAGGGAGACATGCGTAGTGTGGTTCACAAAGGCTATGAACAAATTAAAGCAACAGGAGTATTAAACCTATTCAAGTCGTATAACAGCAATTATGCGGATGGAGAACAAAAAAGAGATTTTTTATATGTAAAAGATGCTGCTAGGATTACTCTGTATTTGCTCCTAGAAAGAAAATACGGGCTATTCAATGTAGGACGCGGTGTCGCAGAAACTTGGAACGATCTAGCGCGTGCTTTATTTAAGGCAATGGATTTACCGGTTAATATCAATTATGTGGATATGCCTGAAACCCTTCGTCCCAAATACCAATACTACACTAAAGCAGAAACGGT
>JAGOHK010000201.1:0-1674 GCA_017996175.1 Leptospiraceae bacterium | reverse complement strand
TTTTTGAATGGTGATATCTTTTACGATAAAAGAAATTTCAAAACAGTTGGAATTTGGTAGATTCGCTCGATTATAATCAGTTAAAAAATCCTTTAGCGACATGGTAGTATTTGCCGGATAACCAAACCCAGTCCAGGAAGAATTAATATCAAATTTTTTTCGATAATAAAGTCCCCTCTCACATTCGGAAAATCCTAATTCCACTCTTGTGGTATCAAATGTATTTTCTTGTTTGTACTTTAAAAATACTTGATCATCAAAATAAAATGCGTTAGACGAAACAAGTCCATCTTCCGTTTGTCGATTTAAAATAAGCGAACCAACATTTCGTTTGTCTTTTTCTTTTTCCTTTTTTTCTACAGTACTTTCTGAATCGTACAGGTCTGTAATCGAATTATTGACCGGAATTGTCTCAGTTGCAATCGAAACAATCTTTCCTGTCTGTAGAGATACTAACCTCGCATTGATTCGAATCGTGTCCTGTCTTTTTTGCAAAGAGCCTATGAGTAAATAGTCCACTCCATGAAGAGCTAATTTTTTTGTATCCGTTTCCGAATAAAGACCATTTTGATACGATTGAAATTCTTCTACTACTTTATCTATTTGTGTTCTTTCCACCAAATCATAACGACTTGGATTAAACATTTCGTTGTGAATGGAATTCGCTAAAAATAATCCAAGTATATTTACTCTTCTTCCATCTAAATCTTCTTTCGAAAATGCTGCTACTCCAATCGTTTTCTTTTCCGTTTCAATATAATTTACCAAAATATCCTTTGCCACTTTTTTCGCCGCGTAATCTATAATTTCATCCGAGGAGGATTTTTTTGTAATAGACTTGCAGGAGCAAAAAAGAAATGCCAGTGCAAAAATTGCAATATACTTATTCATTTTTTCTATCTTTCTTATTTCAATAGAATTGTAAATATACAAAAGAAAATAAATTGAGAGGATATTTGGTGTATACCTTTTGTATACGAATTGTATATACTTGCGATACACCTAATAGGGGAGCAAAGTGCGGAGTTATAGCCATTAAAAGTCAAAAAAATGAATTTAAAAACAAACCAATCTAATAATAAAAAGCTTCAATTAATAGAAAGAATTATTTCTATTGAAAATAACGAAGTAATAGAAAATTCTAAAGCAATTCAAAACTTAATTTGATAGGCAAATTATAATTCGGTTCCCTTCCTAAAACTTGAATTTCATTTTCGTTCATAAACTACTCTGCCAGTATTTAATACTTCGTGCACTAATGAATACTTTCGGTCTTTTTGTTCTTCAATTTCCTTTGGTGTATATACGAGTAAGTCTATTGGAATCATAGAACCAAAAAGTAAACGTCTGACTTCTAAACCTCGCTTGTATCTTGGTAGGGTTGAATCTTTAATTATAAATAAATCTAAATCACTCGCTATTTCTGGATTACCCTTTGCATAGGAGCCAAATAATATAATTTTTTCAGGAAAGTAACTATTGGAAATTTTATTTATTACTTCTTGTATTTTTTTTTCTGTAATCAATTCCATAAACGTTCAAATCTAAACTATTGTAACCTTTTATGGATTGCAACACAATTTTGGACTGCGTTTTATGGATTCGTCCAATTGTAAAAAATAACACTTACTACGAGATTGTGTAAAAGCATAAATTTTTGAGCATTATGTCATG
>JAGOHK010000200.1 GCA_017996175.1 Leptospiraceae bacterium | reverse complement strand
CCTATTTTCCCAAAACTACTTTTGCTTCCAGCAAAAGAAAGGATTGGCGTGAGGACATAATACTCAGTAGCCGCAAATCCAGTTTGAGTGCCTAACATAGAAAGAGTTTTTCTAGAGTAATCGTTGATATGATCTTTTGCTTCTAGATAATGAATATCGGGCTTCATACCTTTTAAGGCAACTTTCAGATTTGCTTTGATAAGTTGAATTGGAACATTAGGCGTTTGCAAAAATAAAATCCCACCCGGTTTTAAAAGAGAAAATAAATACTCCATGAGTGGTTGCGGTTTTGGAATATGTTCAATCACATCCCAAAGAGTGATAATGTCGATAGAACCTTTTCCGATTCCACTCGATTGTACCATGCCGGCGTAAACTGTTTTGAGTCCATTTTTTTCTTTGGCAAATTTTACGGCTGGTTCCGACATTTCAAAACCAATCGCGTGCCAACCTGGCTTTTTTTCTTGCACCATCTTTACAAAAAATCCAAGCCCACACCCTACATCTAAAATAGTACCGGAATCTTTTTGCATAAAGTTAGAAATGAACTCAGTGTAAATTGCCCGATGTGCGTGATCCCACCAATCTAGGTCATACTCGTCATTACCCTCTCCCCAATATCCGTCGTAGTGCTCGGCTTGCTCGTATGTAGAAAATACATGTCCACACGATTTACACTTAACAATGAGTATCCCGTTTTCATTGAATACTGGTTTATTTTTGGTACTGGAGCATAGATAACAAGTTTGATTCATACAATTATTCCTTTACGTAAGAGTAAAATACATCCCAAATTCCCCAAAATCTTCCATTCGCTGTAGAATCAGGAAGGAGGGTAACATTGATTCTCCCCGAAGGGCACTCAACAGGATCAATGGTTATACGATAAGGGTTGGTCTCTTGATTTTTTCGATCGAATAGAATTTTGGCTTTTGTTTTGCCATTTACAATGACCGAAAGAGAACGAACAGGATAAGATTGATTATCCTGTGCTTCGTAGGTAGTTAAATCCAAGTAGAGATAAATAGGTTTTTTAACCGAGGTATCAAAAGTAAGATAGAAAGATAATCCTTCTGTTGGAATCATTCGACAAATTCCATCTTTGAGTCCATACTTATCCGAATCCATTTTGAGTCCCATAGACTGAAAATTTGCCCATCTACGAAGTTCGTCGAAACCGGCAAAGTCTTCTGGGTTTAGCTTCTCGCCTTTTTCACCTTTATGATTGAACTGGATGGACTTTTTAAAAGGCGGAAGTTCGTCGGCGGAAATTCCAGAAAGGAAAATTAGAAAAGAAAAAAGGAAAATTAGTAATTTATAATTCATAGGAGTATTGGTTCTGTCATCCTCATTGTTGTCATCCTTAGTTGCACCGCACTGAGCTTGTCGAACGTGTCGAAGGATATTTTTTAATTTCGTATCGACTGTATTTATTATTGCATTCAAAGTCAAGTTCTAAAGAGATAGATTATAAATATATGAATTCGGTGTAAATAAAAGAATAAAAGATTACCACCGATAAACACCGAGAGCACCGATAAAAAAAGGATAGATTACAATCCATCGGTGTTCATCCGTGTTTATCGGTGGTAAAAAAATCCTGACACTATGAAGTTTTTATGAAAGGAAAAGTTTGAAAGTATTTAACGATATTTCGGAAATAGAAAAAGAAATCGACAAAGGCTCGGTTATTACGCTTGGAAATTTTGACGGGATTCATTTGGGGCATCTGTCGTTAATCAAGAGAGTTAAAGAAGTTTCGAAAGAGAAAAATCTTCCATCGATTCTCGTTACCTATTACCCGAACCCGGCTATTGTGCTTGGGAAAAATAGAACTTTAAAAAGCGTTTATGATCAAGAAATCAAAAAAGAAATCGTAGAAACCTTTGGAGTAGACATGCTTCTCACAATTCCGTTCACACACGAATTTTCCACAATGCATGCATATAATTTCACAAAAGATATTCTAGTTGATAAACTAAAAACCCACCATATCATAATCGGGTTCAACCACTTCTTCGGAAAAGGGAGACAGGGCGACTATGTATTTCTCCAATCTCACGCGGAAGAATTCGGCTACAGTGTGGAAAAAATCGATCAAGTCTACGCAAAAGACGAACCTGTCTCTAGTTCCAAAATTAGAACTTATATCCAAAATGGCGAAGTAACAAAAGCAAAAGAACTTCTTACTAGACCTGTCATCGTTCGAGGCAAAGTAGTAGAGGGATTCAAACGTGGTCGCCAAATTGGTTTTCCTACCGCCAACATCCAATTATCCGGTGATAGCCTAATTCCTCCTGAAGGAGTCTATGCGGTTTATATATTGTTAGACGGTGTGAAATACAAAGCAATGCTCAATATCGGAAAGAATCCTACATTCGGAAACCAAGATTTATCTATCGAAGCGCATATCTTTGATTTTGCGTCGGACATTTACGGCAAATCAGTCGACTGCTGGTTTATAGACCGTATCCGTGATGTGATTAAATTTAATGGAGTTGATGAGTTAAAGCAACAGTTGGCGCTCGATGCGACCGTGGTGAGGGGGAAGTTATAGGATGAACGAGAAATTAAAACTCAGTGGGCAAATATTTCAACGAAACTTGTAAATCTGTCTCTATTTTGCGAGAGATGAAATCAAAAACAGATTCTAAAGTTATACCCTACTTCTCGGCATAGAGTAAAAGTAGGGTAATATTGATTAGCCTGAAAAATGAAATTTCTCTACTAGAAAAATAATTAACAAGAGGATTTGCAGTCAGTAAATTCTTTTTGGCATTTATTGTGATTTGCTTTTCTTTCGTCTTTTTTCGTTTTGTCGATTTTACTTGTTTCGGTGTTGCAGTTGTTTAAAGCTTTTCCGCATTCTTTTTTGCAATCCTTTTTACCGTCTTTTTCCACTTTGTCTTTAGCGACAATCGATGTCATAGAAAAAAGGGTAATTGCAAACATGGCTATAATTGTTAAAATTGTTTTGTTCATATATTCTCCAAGAAATTTTTCATAAGGATAGATGAGTAGTTTATTTTCACAAGCATAATTTTATGACAACTCAGACAGTTTCTAGTTTTTTTACTAAGCTTAGAAATAAAAATCTAATTCTCATGATGTTACTTTTTCACGAAAAGAATAATTATTCCAATGATAAGACCTAAAACGATACCTGCTGGAACAGAGATCATGGTTACAAAAGACCAAGCTGGATTACCGTCAAATTGCGCGATGGTAAACGGAATGAAAAAACCAAGCAATGCACCAATTAGCATTGAACCTAAAATAATTGCTATTGAAATTATAAAACCCATTTACTTAAAATATTATTCTCTTTGTAATATTCAAATCTTTTTTGTTCTTTTTACACCATTAAATTTTATAAATTTTTTTTGTTTAATAGATTGGTATAAACGACAGTATGCCAAAGACATAGGAAAGGAGAGGGATGGATATGAAACAGAAAAACACAAATCAAAACACTACCAAAAGTAAGGGAATTGCAAACTCTAGTAAGGATAAGAATGCGAAAACGCTACTTGGGTTTGATGAGGCGATTGCGGAAGCATTTAATAATCGCGGAATTATTAAATATGATCTAGGAGACTATGTAGGTGCTATTTCAGATTATAACAGAGCAATAGAAATAAATCCTAAAGATGCTGAAGTTTATAATAATTTGGGTGTCGCCAAAGATGCGTTAGGCGATAATAAATCTGCAATTCAACATTATGACAAAGCAATTAAAATTAATCCAAAGTATTCGAATGCATACTACAATCGAGGAATTGCAAAATCTGAGTTAGGGGAAAATAAAAAAGCAATTTTAGATTATGACAGGGCGATTAAATTAAATCCAGAGGATGCGGCTGCCTATAGTAACCGTGGGCTTGCAAAAGCAGAATTAGGAAATTACAAAGCTGCGATTTCGGACTACGACAGGGCAATCAAAATTAACCCCGACGATGTAAAAGCATACAGTAATCGTGGTGTTGCTAGGTATACAATAGGCGAATATGAGAATGCGATTTTAGATTATAATAAAGCAATAAAATTAAATCCAGAGGATGCTATAACCTATTACAATCGAGGACTGGTAAAATCTGACTTAGGTAAATTTAAGGAATCAATTTTGGACTATGATAGTGCTATTGAAATCAATCCAGATGACGAGGCAATTTATTGTAATCGAGGGGTTTCAAAGTCTGAATTGGGGGATTATAAAAAGGCAATTTTAGATTTTGATAAAGCAATTAAAATAAATCCCGAATATGCAAAAGCTTATTATAATCGCGGGCTAGCCAAAACCTATTTGCGTAAATACAAAGAATCTATCTTAGATTATAATAAAGCAATTAAGGTAAATCCAAATTATGCGCAAGCGTATAGCGACAGAGGAGTTTCTAATTACATATTGGGGGAAATTAAAAAATCCATCTCGGATTACGATAAAGCAATTAAAATCAATCCAAATTATGCGATTGCCTATTACAATCGTGGGCTTGTGAAATATGAATTAGGAAATAAAGACAATACTGTATCGAGTGATATGAAAAAAGCTGCTAAATTGGGGTTTAAACCGGCGGAGGATTTTCACAAAGAGTATTTTTCAAAAGGTTAATCGTTATATGCCACATTGATAAATCATTTAAGAGTGAAATTTCAATGGTGTCAATTTAAGGAACCCTTGAGGAATACCACCGATGGACACCGATAAAAGAACGATAAAAAATGACATAGATTCATTCTTAAATATGAATACTCAAAAATTATCGTATTTTTAATCGTTGCTCTCGGTGTTCATCTGTGGTATTCTTAAAAATATTGGTTACATATCATCGTCAGCGCTAGAACCGTCACCCGAAAAGTAACCTTCTAACTCTGCTGCTTTTACAGACGCTTCGTTTAAAGCCTCTGCAAGACTTGCAGCAGTATCTTCGCCTACAACTCCATCAACATCTAGATCATAATCTTTTTGAAATGCTTTGATTGCAGCAGTTGTGTTTGATCCCATTTTTCCATCGACTTTTCCGGGATTATATCCACAAATTGTTAATGCTTCTTGTATACTTGTTACATCATATTCATCATCATTGCTCATATTCAATACCTTCCTTATTATTTAATTCCCCAAGCGGCAGACCACTTAGTATGCGCTGGATTGAAGACAGAAGGATCTTTTGAACCTATTTTAACAGCAAGTTCTTTGTATTTATCCATTCCATCTCTCAATCTTTTTTTCTCAGCTTCCGTTGCGCCACGTCCTGCTTCTTTTTCTGCTCTAGACTTATCTCGGAGTTCGCTGATTTTATAAGTTGTCATTATGCTCTCAAGTCCTTTTGCAGCATTTGCCGGATTATCCATATTTGCCTCAAGCGCAGAAATTCCAGCTTCGAAAACGGTGACTAGGTTTTGAGCTGGTGTTCCTGTTAGAGAAATAGTTGGTATTGTGTTATCCACTACTGTATTATTTACAACAGTGTTAGTTGTATTTTCAGCTTCTTTTTCTTTATCTTTTTTGCAATTTGCAGTAACTACTACGAATAAAATTGCGAATATTGAAATTGTCTTTGTTAATTGATTCATTAGTCATCCCCTTTCTTATTTTTCTTCTTTTTATCTTTTTTGTCAGACTTAGAATCATCATCTTTGTCTTTTTTCTTTTTATCTTTTTTGTCATACTTAGAATTATCATTTTTT
>JAGOHK010000199.1:1613-5694 GCA_017996175.1 Leptospiraceae bacterium | reverse complement strand
ATTTGTGTCTTAAGTATAGCTCATAAAAATATAGGTATTATGTAAAGAAAAAAAGGGTAAAAATTTCGAAGAGTATTTCATTGACTTTTAAATATCCCTTCCTACTTACATACAGTAAATGCTTAATCCTCGCTAAGTTTTTATAAAAATCTTTTTTTTTTACTAGATGCTTACGAATCAAAAATTATACTATTTCAAATAATGAAACTTTTTACCTTAATTCTATTCCTACTTTGCTACCCAATATTGCCTACGTCCGAATTAGAAAATGACCATGCATTCGTAGATTTCAAAACCAAGCTTGACTCAGGTTGGAAAGTATATGTAAAGAAAAATTTACTTCAAATTGAAAGAAAAGAACCTGTCTTTGTTATGCCTGAAAATAGAACGAATGCTCCTCCAACGTTAGGCGAAACAGAAAGCGATAAAATTGTTAGAATGAAAAAATATGGGATGAAGATGAAGCCTGCTTTGATTTATGAAATTCAAAAAAGATGGACTGTTAATGATTCTATCGAAGCGGAAACAAGTAGAGAAGAAGTTCAGAATAAAATTCAATCCCTTCCAAAGAAATACAAAATCGAGCATTTGCTAGATAAAGAATTATCTAAAAAAGGAGGCGAAATATATACTCCCAAAACAGTAAAAGAAAAAAGAAAAGTAAAAGAATATTTCATAGCAAAATCCAAACTTGAAAAGAAAATGCCGCGTATACCTGATTATCATTTTAATAAGTTCACTCTTTTTTTAATATCCAAAAGAGGGGTTAATAGTGATTATGCAGAAGTTTATCCTGAATCTGTAATGGGAGAATTCATAAAAGTAGAAAAACTTTTATACAAATATAGGGCTAAAGAAGATTAACCATTGAAAGTTTTAATGCAACAAGTTGTTTATTATTGAACCGGTCGCTACTTTCATATACTCTCTAAATTTCTACTTGACTCAAAAGATTTTATCCTCATTGATGCAACTATGCAACGAATTGTATACATCCTTATTTTCATTTCCTCCTTCTTTTGTTATAAATGCCAAACAACAAAAGATAATATTCCTAAAGAAAAAGTTCCTATTCTGTTTCAAGTCTCTAATGAACACAAAGCCTTCTTTGTAGATCTCAATAAGAATGAATATACAGAGACGGAGATAACAGATATTTTCCTCAAACGAAAAGAAATCGCCCGCACTGTTTGCGAAATGATTTATGGGCAAAAAAAATATTCCAAGGAAATTGTAACTCAGTTTATTACAGCAGACAGTTTCACAAAAGAACCTTTTAAAACTTGGGGACATCCTGTTCCAAAACTCATTGCAGGTTGTTGGAATTTCTTTAAGTTAAATGACGTTCACCCTAATCGTGATTTTGCTCTACTTGCAAAATTATATCCCTCAGAGGCTAAGGACTGTTTTACTGTCGGATTTATGCAAGCATACTTAATGCACAATACTCTAGGCTGTAAAAATCTTACTATGTTAGATATTGATTGGAAAATTCTAGAAGGTCATAAACAAATTCTTGAACTTTTCCATTCGAAAGGATTTGACTCAGAAGGAAAAATTCCAACTTCCCTTTCTCAATTAAAGCTTGGTTGGATTGCTCGTTTTGATGGACGCCCGATGGAAGCCGAAATCAAGACTGACCTAAATAGTTTATGTTTTGCCGAGCATCATAAAATGTGCACAAACATTTTACTTGATTTCCAAAAGAATTTTTTAAATCTAGATGCAATTTACTTACGATTATCCGCTCTCCACGATAGCAATTTCAAAATGAATACAACGAACACAAAAGTAATCTATCTGAGTAACGCAATAGACGACATTTACACGAACAGACAGCAGTTTGATTCGATGATGGCACAAACAGCAAATGCATTTGCTCCCACGCAAAAAGCAATCTTTGTCCACCATGCAGCCGGTCGTTCTCTGTTCGGAATCTACGAGTTAAAGAAAACAGAATCGGGTCATGAAATCAAAACTGTTTGCAAGGACAAATACCTGACAACTCCCGTTGCTGAGGTTACTTCTGAGTATTCTACACACTTCGAAAGAGTAACGGCTAATAAGAAATTTCCCACCTGCGAAAGTTTACTGAAATAAAATGAATCAAGGATTTATTGTATTTCTTCTTGGCTTAGTGTATTGTAGCCCCACATTACCGGAATCAAATTTTATAAATCCAAAAGGAAAAACAGTTCAAACACGAATTCAAGTTCCAGAAGGTTATACTCGGATCAAGTCCTCTAAAGATAGCTTTGGAGAATATCTACAAAGCTTTCCAGTAAAAAAAGATGGGACAAAAGTTTTACTCTACAATGGGAAAACGAAAACACCCGAAGATGTTTATGTTGCGGTGCTTGCTATAGACGTCGGAGAAAAAGACTTACAACAATGCGCTGATGCAATTATGCGGCTAAGAGCGGAATACCTCTTCTCTAGAGAACGCTATGAAGAGATTCATTTTAATTTTACAAATGGATTTACTGCGGATTACACAAAGTATGCGAAAGGAAATCGAATTAAATTCAAAGGCAATACCGCTTACTGGATTCAATCATCGCAAGCTGATTTCTCATATAAGAATTTTAAAAACTACTTAGAGCTTGTGTTTAACTATGCGGGTTCAGCTTCACTCTCAAAGGAATTAAAAAAAGTAAAGAGCTTAAACGATTTAGAAATTGGAGATATTTTTATTCAAGGTGGCTCTCCCGGTCACGCGGTAATTATCCTTGATAGCGCAAAGTCGAAAGTTACCGATGAGAAAATTTTCTTACTAGCTCAGAGCTATATGCCTGCACAAGATATTCAGATTCTAAAAAATTCAGAGGACAATGAATTGAGTCCTTGGTATACAAATAAAAATCTAGACACACTCATTACACCAGAATGGACTTTTAAAAAGACAGATTTGAAAAGATTTGCCGAGTGATTATCCCGAAATAGGAATGGAAGGATCTATCGTTTTACCTTTTATATAATCTGGGTCTAACTTCCATTTATCACTTCCCTCTTCAGCGGTAAATCGGTATACTCCAAGATTCGGACTTCCGATTCGAATGCTTTCTAAATCATCATTAGTCAATAATGAAATAATGGCAGAATTGGTAATTCCATGACCAACAATAAACAGAGTTTTAAATTGAAGGCTTGCTAAAATATTCTTAAGTTCTGGAATTCTATTAAATCGAACATCTCGAATGCTTTCTCCGCCGGGTGGACGAAAATCCAATTTAGGCGATCTATGGTAATAATCATTTGTCTCAGGAAATAGAACTGGATAATAAGAAAGCGGATAACCAAATTCATCCCCTCCATCTCGCTCAACAATTAACTTTGAATACAAAACCATATGATTTAAAGCTTTCCCTATTTCCAATTCAATACCCTTTAGAATTCCATTTGCCGTTTGCCGCGTCCGAAGAAAATCAGAGCAAAGTATTAAATCAGGAAGTATATTTTTCTTAGCTAAAAATTTCCCCGTCAACTCTGCCTGCTCTACACCGAGTGCCACTAGCGGTATATCACTGTCTACCCGTGGATATTGGTTGTTATACCCTCTTAATCCATCTAGGAAACGAACAATTCTTGCAGTCACAGCAAAGCCAAACCACTTTCGCGCAAGCATGAGTAGCTTAGGGAATAAAACCTTTCTATATCTCTCTGCATTTGCCTGTGAATAACCGTGTCGGAAAAGATAAATTTCTTTTGTCATCGCTACTCTCTTACGTATTTAAGGCAGATTTCACCCATTTCAATATTGTCATTGTGTATAAGTATGTAGGGAATACCAGGAGCTAGCCGCTCGCCATTTAAAAAGGTTCCATTCTTAGAAAAATTATCAATCAAGTAATAATCAAGTCTATGTTTTTCAATCGTGGCGTGAATACGACTTAGCTCGATTGAATTTAGATATATTTCTTTTGCTGCATCCACCCCTCTACCAACTTGGTAAGTTTTTCTTTCTAGTTTCTTTACGGGGATAACGGACGTTCCACTCTCGATATACAATACATTTTTTTTTAAAATCTTTTCTAATAATAATTTTAAACCGAAGTATATCTTTAAAAATATCAATTTCATT
>JAGOHK010000199.1:0-1513 GCA_017996175.1 Leptospiraceae bacterium | reverse complement strand
TCATAGTTATTATTACAATCACTCATACACTTGGCAAGTTTACTAACACAGTTATTTGGTTTTGGTCCCATGATTTCATCTTGTGTCTTGATTTTATACATTCCATTTGAGCTAGATGAATCTGGATTCTTTGCGATTTCAGCCTTCGTTAAATTTCCATCGTGTGGATGATCGTAAGTAAATACGCGTGGCGGCTTACCATCATTACCCCAATCCACTCGCATAATACAAGTCAGAAAGAAAATACAAATTAGAAAATAGTATACTCTCATTTATTCCTCCTCTGTCCTTTCTTTGTGAAAACAAGGCGAACTTTCAATCTATACTAATGATTAGACTTGAGTAGGAACAAATTGACTCTCATATAGTTTTGCATAAAGACCATTTTGCGCAATGAGAGATTCATGATTTCCTACTTCTGCAATTTGTCCAGTATCCATCACTACGATTTTGGGAATGCGGCGAATCGTTGATAGCCGGTGAGCAATAATAAAAGTAGTTCGATTTTTAAAGAGTCTATCGAGAGCATCACCCACAAGTTTTTCCGTCTGAGCGTCTAATGCACTAGTAGCCTCGTCTAGAATTAAAATCTCAGGGTTACGCAGAAGGGCTCGCGCAATTACAAGTCGCTGCCTTTGCCCCCCAGAAAGATTAAGACCTCGCACTCCTAATATACTGCTGTAGCCGTGCTCCATCTCCATGATAAATTCATGCGCATTCGCAAGCTTAGCCGCTTCTATAATTTCATTCAAGTTAGAATTGGGGCGACCGTAGGCGATATTCTCGGCAACGGTTCCATGAAATAGAAAAATGTTTTGCGTAACGATTCCGATTTTTCTTCTCAGGTCATGTAAGTTATACTCGCTAATATTGACTCCATCGAAAGTAATTTCTCCAATAGAGAGATTATAAAAACGAGGAATTAAATCCATTAAAGTCGATTTGCCGCTACCGCTCGAACCAACAAAAGCAACCGTATCGCCGATTTTGATTTCAAAGTCAATTCCATGTAATACATCACTGCTCGTTTCAGGGTATTGAAAATGAATATTTTTAAATTGAATAGAATCTTTTAATGGACTTACATGCACTCCCGATTCTTCTGCATGAGATTCTGAATTTTCTTTATCTATAATTTCAAAAATTCTTTCGCTGGAAATTTTTGCCTGCGTGATTTTTCCGAACATCTGAGACAATTGAGTTAAAGGACGAAGTAAAAATAACAGCGTAAGTAAGAAAGCCATGAATTCGCCTTGCGTAAAGCTACCGTCAAATATCAATTTGGCGCCAATAGCAAAAAAGCCAAGCACAACTATCGAAGACGTTAGTTCCACAAGTCCTGGTGCAACTTGTAAATAGAATTGTCCTTTAAAATTCCGATGAGACAATTTTGTATTGATATCATTGAATTTTTCTAGCTCATGATCTTCCATCGAAAAACTGCGGATAACGCGGATACCAGAAATCATTTCTTGCACGTTTGCATTTAAGTCAGCCATTCTTTCTTGAAATT
>JAGOHK010000198.1:2171-5717 GCA_017996175.1 Leptospiraceae bacterium | reverse complement strand
GATAAAGGACTTGCGCCGAACGAAATAGATAAAGGGCTCGCCCTGAGCGAAGCCGAAGGGTGGAATTTCCAGAAAGACGGAGTGATTGACCTAGAAGGAGATTGGGATTTTTTCTGGCTCCGTTTTCTAGAGCCGGAAGATTTTAAATTGGAAATACCACCTACCAAATCTACCAATATCTATGTTCCAGGAAGTTGGAATGGAAAAGAAATTAATAAAGAAATTATTTCGGGCGAAGGATATGCAACCTACCGACTCCTAATTCCAATTGATGAATCACAAGTGGGAACAACAATGGGAATAAAAGTCAACTACGCAGCGACTGCTTCTAAAGTGTGGATCAATGGGAAAAAAATTTCCGAGGATGGAAAAGTAGGAATTTCTAGAAAGGAAATGATTCCCCATTACACGAACCAAATTCATTCGTTCCAAGCAGAAAATCCGATTGAAATTCTAGTGCATGTTTCCAATTTTAATCATAAAAAAGGTGGGCTCTGGCAAAATCTTTATATAGGAACCGAAGAAGATATAATTAAACAAAGTAACAGTGCATTATTCTATGACTTCTTTTTATTTGGGGTTTTGTGCATAATGACCATTTACCACTTCGGTCTCTATATTCTCAGAAGGGAAGAAAGCACTTACTTTTATTTTGGACTTTTTTGTTTAGTGATTTCCATTCGTATTCTATTTACTGGAGAGACATGGATAAGTTATATGTTCCCCAATATGAACTGGGATTTACAAATAAAGATTGAGTACATTACTTTTTATATAAGTCCACATATATTTGCTAGTTTCTTATACTTTCTTTATTCAGCAGAGTTTAACTCTCGAATTTGGGCAATTGTGAATGTGGTTGGAACTACATTCGTGGGTATAATTATATTTACCCCTCCTCTTTTTTTTACTCAGACACTTCCTTTTTTTCAACTCTTTGCATTGTTCTCCGGTCTCTATTTCATTTATGTCCTAGTGTTAGCCATTAGACGCAATAGAATTGGAGCAATTGCCGCCTGCGTGGGAATGGCGATGTTTTTTCTATCCATGATTGGGGATATTATTATAAATGAACTCTATGGTTCGAGTTTTCTTACTCCGTTTGGAGTATTTATTTTTATTTTCTCTCAATCTTTTATACTTTCTTTAATTTTTTCTAAAACATTTCAGAAAACACAATCCCTTTCTATTCATTTAAAATCTACAAACCTCGCCTACAGTCGATTTGTCCCTGCTGACTTTATTACATTTTTACATAGAGATGATATTACACAGGTTTTACTCGGAGATCAAACTAAAACGGAAATGTCGGTTATGTTTTGTGATATTAGAAGTTTCACCGAATTATCCGAAACCATGACTCCAGAAGAAACATTCAAGTTTTTAAATGCCTATTTAAAAAGAGTAGGACCGATCATTCGAAATAACAACGGTTTTATAGATAAATTTATGGGTGATGGGATAATGGCTCTTTTCCCCTTAGAACCAGAGGATGCTGTGCGTGCAGCTGTCCAAATGCAAAATGTAGTCCGTGAATACAATGTTCTTAGAACAAAGTCGGGCTATAAACCAATTCAAATAGGAATAGGAATTCACGTAGGAAATCTAATGCTCGGAACCATTGGAGAGGCTAATCGTATGGATGCGACCGTAATATCTGACGCAGTAAATCTAGCGTCAAGATTAGAAGGTCTAACCAAAATTTATGGAGCACCAATTTTAATTAGCGATGTAACTTTTCAAAGGATTAAAAATCAGGATAAATACCAATATAGAATGCTCGGTAGAGTGCAGGTAAAAGGCAAAAAAGAATCTGTTGGAATTATAGAGATTATCCACGATACTTCCTTTGAAGTTGCCGAATTCAAATCGAAATCTAGACCCATGTTTGAGCGTGGAATTTTTTATTACTTACAAAAAGATTTTGAGGCTGCGGCAAACCTATTTAAAACTGTTACCGAAGCAAATCCAGAAGATAAAGCGGCTATTCTATTCCAGAGTAGATGCGAGTATTATTCAAAACAGGGAACTTCCGAGGACTGGGAAGGCATCGAGGTTTTTGAAGTTAAGTAATTTTAGTTTTATTCTAAAAAAAGGTTTTTGTTTTTTAAATCCATAATTACTGTGCTTATTATTGTAGTTACTTAGGAATAGATTTATGGCAGTACAAATTGAAAGAAAAAAGCAAATTGATAGATTAGGAAAAGTCCAGTTCGACTGTTTGATTGTAGGTGGTGGGGCAACAGGTGCTGGTACAGCGCATGACGCATCTTTACGCGGGTTAAATGTAGCTCTTATCGAACGAAAAGATTTCGCATCGGGCACATCTAGTCGCTCTACAAAACTAATCCATGGCGGAGTAAGATACCTTGCCCAGTTTCATTTTGGTTTAATCAAAGAAGCACTTTCTGAGCGAAAGCGGCTACTCACGAATGCCCCCCATTTAGTAAAACCTCTCAAGTTTTTAATGCCAAGTTATAAAGTATATGAAAAACCTTACTACTCTATCGGGCTGACCATGTATGACGTTCTAGCGGGTGATAGTGGTTTGCCCGGACATAAAAGAATTTCCAAACAGGAATTTACAAAAGATTTTCCGGCAATCAAACAAAATGAGCTCAGAGGTGGGATTGCTTACTACGATGCACAATTTAACGATGCAAGACTTAATGTGCTACTTGCAAGAACTGCTGAAATGGAAGGAGCCTGTGTCTGCAATAAGGTGGAATTGGTTTCTCTAATTAAAAATGACTCAGGAAAAATAACTGGTGCTGTAGTAAAAGACTTATTATCCGGTAAAACTATTGAGGTCAATTCAAAATTAGTAATTAACACAACCGGCGTATTCATTGATGAAATTAGGAAATTAGACGATTCAAACGCAAAACCAATATTAGCTCCAAGTCAAGGCATTCACTTAGTATTCTCAAAACTAAAAGTTCCTTGCAATAGTGCAATGATCATTCCCAAAACAAGTGACGGAAGAGTAGTATTCCTTGTTCCATGGGAAGATCATGTAATCATGGGAACAACTGATACACCGATTAGCAAAATAACCGAAGAACCAATCCCTTTAGAAAACGAAGTAGAATTTTTATTAAAAACCGGAAATGAATACTTAGAAACAAAACTTACAAAAAAAGATATACTTTCTGTATTTGCCGGCTTACGCCCGTTAATCTCTACATCAGGAAAATCTGACACCAAAAATATTTCGAGAGAAGAAATGTTATTAGTCTCTAACTCAAATCTTATCACCATGAGTGGCGGCAAATGGTCTACTTACCGCAAAATGGCAGAGGACTTAACTGATAAAATGATCCAAACAGGAAAACTAGTTCCAATCAGAGCCTGCGAAACTTATAATTATAATTTCATTGGGAAAAGTGGATACTCCGAAAATATGTATCTAAAAATAGCACAGGATTATAAACTCGATATTGAAACAGCCAAACGACTCCGAAATTATTACGGTGGAGAAGTATTTGAAATTTTGGGAGAAAATCCAAAGGAAATAGTAAAAGGAACTGGTTTTTTTGAAGAAGA
>JAGOHK010000198.1:0-2071 GCA_017996175.1 Leptospiraceae bacterium | reverse complement strand
TCTAAAATTCTTTTTCTAATGGGAGCTAGTTTTACCATCGCCTATTTAGCAAACGATACAAGAGCCTTCATGGGAATGCTTTCTGAATCAGAGTCCAAATATAAATTTAACACACAAGTCATGGAAGACTTACTTCATAAGATCGAGCAAATCTCTATTAGCCTCAAAGATATGATGGGACTATTAAAAGACAATACAAGCTCTATGGAAAAAACTGTGAAAGATCAGGAAAACTTTTTTCAAAAGGATGTAGCGGTAATAGATAAAATTGTCCAAGATGGAGAAGAAATTAATACTATTTCCAATGCCCAACTCCAAATGATTTCCAAAATTTTAAGTAGAACCCAAAAAATGTCCGAGTCGATTGATTTGATTTCTAAAGGTGGAAAAGAATCTTCCAAACGAGCCACTCATGCGAAAGAAATTTCTTCCGACAGTGTAGAATTTTTAAATGAAACTATGAAAGTAGTCCACGAAATGAAATCGCAATCCGAAAAGATTTTAAACATTTCCCAAACGATAAACGATATAGCAGATAGAACGAACCTTCTATCGCTTAACGCATCCATTGAAGCAGCTAGAGCCGGTGAACAAGGCAGAGGATTTTCTGTAGTCGCAATGGAAGTCCAAAAATTAGCCGAACAAAGTTTGGAATCGTCTAAAGAAATTCACCAGATCGTAAATGCGACTGTCAAGAATATCGAAAAAAGTTCTCAAATGATACAAGCAACTTCCAGCAAATTAGAAACCGTTTCCAGTGTCGTCGAAGAAAATGAATCTTTTTTATCTGAACTCAGTGGAAATATCAAAGAACAAGAAAAAGCAAGTTTCGCCATCAATAGCGATGTAAAAAATATCACCGAAATTGCAGAAAATATCTGCGCCCTTGTCGAAGAAGAAAAAAATGCCCTCTCTGAATTCAAAGCCCGTAACCAAAATAAAACTAACCTCACGTTAAACTCCGTTCGCACCGCAGAATCTCTTCACCACTTGAGCGATAGTCTCGGTGAAATTTCTAAACAATTAGTCGAACTCATCCAACGCAAAGGCACTGTAATCGCCGATGAAAATCGCCAACCCTTAAAAACATTCGAAGAAAAAGTAAAAGATATTCGCAGGGATAAAATTTAATTAAGGATCAAAACATGGAAATCAAAATCATTCTACTCTACATCATGGCGCTGCTTTTTATAAGTGCGGGAACAATGCACTTTACAAAAACAGTATTCTTCTTAAAAATTGTGCCACCATTTCTACCGTGGAGAAAGGCACTTGTTTATATAAGCGGTGTTGCCGAAATTCTATTAGGCATTGGGTTAGTGCCAGAGGCTACTAGAAGTTTGGCGGCGTGGGGTTTAGTGGCTCTACTCATTGCAGTGTTTCCTGCGAATATTTATCACTTCACATCGAAAGGTGCAGGAATGAAAATTCCAACGTGGTTACTTGCCGTTAGACTTCCAATCCAGTTTGTATTAATCGCGTGGGCTTGGTGGTATACCTAGGCTAGGAGTCGGCAATTGCGCGTTACACGGCTATTTTGTGTTTGGCGCATCCTTCGTAATATTGTTTTCCTTCTTCCGACTAGCGTGTCGGGCTCTCACTTCCGCCCACGCGCAACATTATCTCCCGAAACCTAGCAAGACCAGCTTCTAAGTTTTCAATGATATCATCAGCAATTTCATCTGGATCAGGAATATTATCCAAATCAGCGATAGATTTATCTTTTAACCAAGTAATATACTCAGATTAGATTGGTTTTCGGATTTTTAATCCTGTAAATCTTGTTAATCCTGTCTAAAAAAATTTTCTTTACCGAAAACCAATCTGGCTTGCGTATATCATCCCCAGAGACTCTATACCTCCGTGGCATATTTTTATTCCAAGAAGTTATAAAAAAACTTTATTTTAAAATGAGGAATCAGAGTAGTGAAAAAATGACAGAATTTCTTTCCAAACATGCAGATTTAATCGGCATTTTAATTATGCCGCTTACTTACGGGTTCGTAGGTTGGTTTACAAACTGGGTCGCACTCAAAATGACTTTTTACCCAATTAAATTTTGGGGAATCCC
>JAGOHK010000084.1 GCA_017996175.1 Leptospiraceae bacterium | reverse complement strand
GGCTATGCAGAAGTTGCTGCAACCAAATGCAGGTTGGGAGGTGAAGAAGCTGGGGGAGATTGCAGAAATTATGACTGGAAATACACCGCCAACAAATGATCGAACAAATTATGGAGAAGACTATTTTTTTGTTAGCCCTGCTGATTTAGGTAAGGGCAAATGGATTTTAGATACAGAAAAAAAATTGTCATCCAAAGGTTATAATATTTCAAGAAAGTTTCCAAGGAATAGTATTTTATTTACTTGTATAGGTTCTACAATTGGAAAATCAGGGATAGCAGAAAGAGATTTAACATCAAATCAACAAATAAATGCAATTTTACCTAATGATAATTATTCAAGTGATTACTTATACTACGCATTAATAATTTTATCAAATACTATTAAATCGTTAGCCGGTGAACAAGCGGTACCATTGATTAATAAAACACAATTTTGTGAAACTGCCATTTCATTACCATCTATCGAGAAACAAATCCGCATCGCCACTATCCTTTCCGATATGGATGCAGAGATAGAAGCATTAGAAACTAAATTAGAAAAATATAGGAATATAAAATTAGGAATGATGCAAAATTTATTAACAGGGAAGATTAGATTGGTATGATAGATTTTAAAAATTTTGGCGAATTAGTTGAAAAAGTAAATTCTGCATTGGGCGATTTTTGTAATGAATTTGGTGATAGAAGAAAGGAATTGGCTAAGCTTGGTAGAAGACCAACGAGAGGTATTTTATTTACATATGATGTTTCAGGTGAAAAAGATTGGGCAATTAATGAAGGTGGAGGAACAGAAGTTCAATACCATATTGGAATTAACGAAGAAGATTTGGAGTTAAGATATGGGATAGCCTTTAATACGTTTTATGTGCCATTTAAGAATGATATGAGTATGGTGGATTACTTAGAGCCTTTTATGAGAGGTTTTTTGAAGAATCAAATGACAATTAAGCACATCCTACCTAATTACGATTTTATATTTGGAAATATTTCGGATTTAGAAAATCCCAAAATGGACACCTTTGTTTTATTTGGCAAAACTACACCAGTATTAAAAGACACAGTTGGGAATTATTCCATACAGCAAAATGATTTTAATGATTTAATAGAAGATTTAAAAAAGCAGTTTGAAGCTTACCAAATAATTTTTGAAGAGAAAAATAATTATAAGAAGGAAACCATGAATATTCAAAATTATATAAATGTATTATTGCAGAAGGGACAAATTATTTTACAAGGTCCTCCTGGAACTGGTAAAACATACACAGCAAAAGATTTGGCTGAGCAAATTATTTTCTATGAAATTACACCTGATAAAAAAAGTCAAAAACAACGTCTTGAAAATTCTCAGCAATTTAAATTAATTCAATTTCATCCTGCTTATTCCTATGAAGATTTTGTACGGGGCATTGTGGCTAATAGCAAAGACAAATATATTGAATATGTTACGGAAAACAAAGTATTTACAAAGTTTGCAAAAGCAGCTAATGAAAATTATTTGAATAGTAAAAAACCTATTTCTGATTACTCAAAAGAAAAATGGGTTAAGGAAAAATTTTCCTTATTTTGCAAGTCCATTCAAGAGGAACTTCTTGAAAACGGAACCTTTAAACTAACGGAAAAGGTTGCTATTATAAACATTGATGGAGAGGCATTCCGTTACAAAGGAGGATGGTCTGATACTGGAAACCGAATGTATTTTAAGGATATTATCCAATCTTATATTGATGGAAATTCAGATCGACAAGATTTGGAAAACAATAAGAATTTGTCTGGACTAGCGAAGGCTCATGCAAGTTATTATTTTCGAGTATTGGATTTTTTTAAAAAGTTTCTCATTGAAAAGAACTTTACCTTTACTCCTACGAATAACGAAGAAGCAAAATTGGATAAATTCGTTTTCATTATTGATGAAATCAATAGAGCAAACTTACCGGCAGTATTAGGTGAATTAATTTATGCACTGGAATACCGAGATCATAAATTTGAAAGTATGTATTCTATTGAAAGAGAAGGTAACACATTAATAATTCCACCTAATTTATTTATCATTGGCACAATGAATTCAGCAGATAGAAGCGTAGGTCATATAGACTATGCCATTCGCAGAAGATTTGCGTTTATTGATGTTTTGCCACAAGTATTAGAAGGTGATAGTTTTGAACTAGATTTATTTAAAACAGTTTCCGAACTCTTCATAAAAAACTTTGATGAATATGTGAATGACAATACAGTTAGGCTAATTAATTCAGAGCATTTATCAGAAGAATTCAGACCGGAAGATGTATGGTTAGGTCATAGTTACTTTATTAAGAATGGTAATGATTTTGAGCTAAGAAAAAAATACGAAATTATACCAATCTTAAAAGAATATCTAAAAGATGGTATATTGAAACAAAGTGCAGAAACTATCATACACAATTTATAAAATCTTATGATAATTTTAAGTGAACAATATGGATACAGGAATCCAAGAGCGATAGACGATATAGACCTCTATACCTCTGTCTTAAATAAAAAGGATTATAAAAAAACAATTCAAAGAGGAGAGAACAGAAGCCATTGTTTTAATATTACATACACAGGAAATGAATCCAATCCTTATCGTTTTGAAACATCATATTTTGTTGGAGTTGATTGGATAGTAGAGAATGAGTTGCCTATTTATGTAAAGCCAAAACTGAATGATGATAATATTGAAATTAATTATTTGCAGATGCTTTTCGACATCTTGAAAGAACCTGAAAATTATAGCCATTTAGAAGAACTCTATGAAATAAATTTTGACAAGCCATCCATCCCAATAGATCAAAAACAAGATTTACTTACTCCATTACTTTTAATTCAATACATAAATGTTTTAAAGAAGTTAGTTCAAAAAGGATTAAAAAAATCTTATTACACTATTACGAAAAATTTGAATTCAAGAGTGAAGGGTAAAATATTAATCAATGAAACGATAAAGAAAAATCATTTTAATAATAAAATTCTTTTTAATTACTGTGAGTATTCTGAGTTTGGGATAAATAATATTGAAAATAAAATTCTTAAAAAGGCATTAGCATTTTCTATTGCAGCGATTCAAAATCTAAAGGGTATAGAAACATCGAAAATAATCGGGTTAATAAATTATATTCAACCTGCTTTTGAAAACGTAGATTCAGAAGTGGACATTAATGATTTGAAAATTATTAAAACGAATAAACTTTATCAAGAATATGAAGTTGCTCTAAAAATTGCAAAATTGATTTTAAAGCGGTATGGTTTTAATATTTCAAATACAAATTCGAATAAGATTGTTACTCCGCCTTTCTGGATTGATATGAGTAAACTTTTTGAATTATACGTTTTTTCAAAATTAAGAGAAAAGTTTTCGATGCATAAAGAGGTTACTTATCATAAAAAGTTTAATTATTTGGAACCTGATTTTATAATTAAGACTAACGATGGAAAATATAAAATGGTCGTAGATGCAAAATATAAACCTCAATATGAAAATGGTCATGTCAGTACAGAAGATATAAGACAAATTAGTGGGTACGCTAGACTTAAAAAAGTTTATGAGTTTTTAGATTTTGAAAGCGATAAGATTATTGACTGTCTCGTTATTTATTCAAACCAAAATTCTAAAAGAAAAGATTTTAAAGGGGAAAATTTTATTCTTGAGGAAGAAGAAAATTATATGCAGTTCTATAAAATAGGTATTGAATTACCTTCTCAAGGATTAAAATAAAAAGCTTATGACTAGTGTCGGACAAATTGAACGAGCAACGCAGAATAGGGTTGTAGAATTATTTCAAAGACTATTGGGCTACGAGTATCTAGGCAATTGGGAGGAAAGAGATAACAATAGCAATATTGAAGAAGCAGAACTAAAAAAATATTTATTAGGCACTGGTAAATACAGTGAAGAATTAATTAACAAAGCTATCCTCGCTTTAAAAAAAGAAGCAACAATAAATACTAATGATGACCTCTATACGGCTAACAAAGAAGTATACTCTATGCTCCGTTATGGAACTGCAAAAAAAGTAGAAGCAATCAGTAAACCGGAAACAGTTCAATTTATAGATTGGAAAAATCCAGAGAAGAATAATTTCGCTATTGCCCAGGAAGTAACAATTAGAGGAGCTAAGGAAAGAAGACCCGATATAGTTCTATACATAAATGGAATTGCCATTGCAGTATTAGAATTAAAAAAAGCCAGTGTATCTGTAAGTGAAGGTATACGGCAAAATCTGAGTAACCAATTACATATTTTTAATAAACCATTTTTCACAACCATTCAATTTGTTTTAGCTGGAAATGATAGCAATGGTCTTTTTTATGGAACTACCAAAACAGAAGAGAAATATTTTTTAAAGTGGAAAGAGGATAATAATACTTATGTGAAGGGCGAAAACTTATTAGATAAACATATCTTACAATTTTGTAATAAATCACGGTTACTCGAACTTATTCACAACTTTATTATTTTTGATTTTGGAACAAAGAAATTATGCAGACCTAATCAGTTTTTTGGAATTAAGGAAGCTCAGAAGTATATTGCTAGAAAAGAAGGCGGTATTATTTGGCATACGCAAGGAAGCGGAAAAAGTCTTACAATGGTATGGTTAGCAAAATGGATATTAGAAAATAATCCGAAAGCAAGGTTACTCATTGTTACAGATAGAACAGAATTAGATCAGCAAATAGAAGGTGTATTTCAAGGAGTAGGGGAGAACATTGTAAGAACAAGAAGTGGAGCTGATTTAATTTTTAAATTAAATGAAACTTCTCCAAGATTGCTCTGTAGCCTAATTCATAAATTTGGTGGTAAAGAAGAGGATGGGACAAATGAATTTATTGAAGAGCTGACAATACCAAAAGATTTTAAAGCGAAAGGTGAATTTATAGTTTTCATTGATGAATGTCATCGTACGCAAAGTGGTGATCTACACGATGCTATGAAGAACTTATTACCTGAAAATACAATATTCATAGGTTTCACTGGAACACCATTACTCAAGAAAGATAAGAAAAAAAGTTTAGAAGTTTTTGGAAGATACATTCACACATACAAATTTGATGAAGCAGTAAAAGATGGTGTCATTCTCGATTTACTTTATGAAGCAAGAGATGTAGACCAACACGTTTTTGACCAGAAGAGCATTGATGAATGGTTTGAAATTATTACAAAGGGAATGAATAACATACCGAAAGCAGAACTCAAACAGAAATGGGGAACAATGCAAAAGGTATTGAGCACCAAAAGTCGATTAGAGAAAATTGTTTTTGATATTAAGAAAGATTTCCTTACTAAACCTAGATTGAGAGATGGAAGAGGCAACGCTATATTAGTTGCTAGAAGTATTTATGAAGCTTGTAGATACTATGAAATATTCCAAAACTTTGGATTAAAAAAATGTGGCATAATTACAAGTTATGAACCGAATGAAAACTCGATTAAAATAGAAGAGACCGGAAGTGGTGAAACCGAGAAGAAGGAACAATACGAAATCTATCAGAAAATGCTAAAAGACTATGGATATAAAGATGCTGAAAGTTTTGAAAAATTTGCGAAAGAGAAATTTAAAAAAGAACCGGCTAATATGCAGTTGCTTATTGTTGTTGATAAGTTATTAACGGGATTTGATGCAATCCATTGCACCTATTTATACATTGATAAACAAATGCAAGATCATGGACTCTTTCAAGCCATTTGCAGAACTAACCGTTTAGGCAAAGAAGATGAAAATGATCCATATTATAAAGAATTTGGTTATATCATTGATTACAAAAGTCTTTTAGACTTTCTAAATAAATCAATTACAGACTACACTTCAGATGCATTTGATGCGTTTGATTTAGAAGACGTAAATGGATTGTTGACTAATCGCTTAGAAAAAGCAAAAGAACGCCTTAGTGATGCAATTGAAGCCTTACATGAATTATGCTCCGATGTTCCTATGCCAGGTGAGTTAGAACAGTATTGTCATTTTTTCTGCGGTGATCCTTCAAATCCAGATGATTTAAAAGACCACGAAGAAAAACGTCTCACTTTCTATAGGCTTGTCGTAGCTCTTATCCGTGCGTACAATAATATTGCATCGGAAATAATTGAAGCAGGTTATTCACAGATCGAAGCTGATAGGATAAAAGAAAAAGTAGATTATTATGCTGAACTTCGAAACAGTATAAAACATTACAGCTCCGATTACATAGACCTAAAAAAATACGAACCAGACATGCGGCAAATGCTAGATATGTATTTAACTGCGGATCCGAGTCGAGTATTGTCAAATCTTGGAGATGCTACACTTTTACAATTGATTGTAGAAAACGGTATTGAAGCGGCTAAAGATAAATTGCCCGAAGGTATAAAGAGTAATCCTGGAGCTATGAGTGAAACGATTGAAAACAATATGCGTAAAACCATTATCCAAGAAATGCCAATCAATCCAGCTTATTATGAAAAAATGAGCGTTCTACTTGTGCAACTCATAAAACTAAGAAAGGAAGGTGCTATTGCTTATGAAGAACTTCTAAAAGAATATGAGAAGCTTGCAAAAGATATACAACCGAATACAAAGAAAAACTATCCAATAAAAATTGATTCTAAGTCAAAACAAGCTTTGTATGACAATTTAGGGGAAAATGAAGATTTGGCGGTATCTTTGGATGAAAAGATTATTTCTACAAAAGATGATGATTGGAGAGGAACTCATATTAAAAGAAGAAAAGTTGAGATCACTGTAAGGCAAGTATTGAATGAGTTTGGAATTACCGATGAATCAGAAGTAACCCGAATATTTGAAATCGTATCAAACCAGAAAGATTATTAATATGGCACAGATTCAAATAAGTGATTTTAAAATCGACGTCGTGCGTAAGAGCATTAAGAATATGCACTTGTCTGTTTATCCGCCAAAAGGCAGAGTTAGAATTGCTGCACCTTTAAATGTAGATGATGAAACAGTAAAACTATTTGCTATTTCAAAGTTATCCTGGATTAGAAGAAACCAACGGAAATTTAAAAATCAAGAAAGACAAACTCCTAGAGAGTTTGCAGAAAGAGAAAGCCATTATTTTCAAGGTAGAAGATATTTATTAAGAGTAACAGAAGTTGAAGCAGCACCAAAAGTTGAAATAAAAACGAAATCTTTTATTGATCTTCATGTAAGACCAAACACGACAACCGAACAAAAGCAAATCATTTTGAATGAATGGTATCGTAAGGAACTAAAAAAACAAATTCCAATCATAATAGAAAAATGGGAAAAAATAATTGGAGTAAATGTAAACGAATGGGGCGTGAAGCAAATGAAAACCAAATGGGGAACTTGTAATATCGAAGCAAATCGCATTTGGCTAAATTTGGAGTTGGCAAAGAAACCATTGCATTGTTTGGAATACATTGTAGTTCACGAAATGATTCACTTATTAGAAAGACATCATAACAATTTGTTCTTAGCCTACATGGATAAATTTATTCCTCGATGGAAGTTTTACAAAGAAGAATTAAACCGTTTGCCCGTTAGCCACGAAGAATGGGAGTATTGAATGATACATTTTAAATCTAAATATATATTTTCTTTGAAACAATTACTGTTGACGGTACGACTTAAATTCATAAAAGTAATTGTTGTAGAAATAACTTTTATGAATTTAAGTAGAGTTTTAATTTACCTATGAAAGTAAATATCAGTAATGCAATAAATGTTTTTTTTCCAAAGCCCTCATTGGAATACGTATATTATGAAGCGATTGCTAATTCTTTAGATGCAGGGGCAACCTCCATTGAAATTAAGATTGAAATAGATTCTTTCAGTGATTGTGAATCATTAAAAATTATAATTAAAGATAATGGGGAAGGGTTTACGGATAAAAATTTTGAAAAATTTTCAAAATTACTAGAAAATGAAGAAATTCAGCATAAAGGAGTCGGAAGATTAGTATTTTTGAATTATTTTAAGACAGTTACTATAACGAGTGGATATGATGATGCTATTAGAAAATTTGTTTTTAGCGATACTTTTGATGGTAAATCAAAAGTAAATTCAGGGGATCCAAAACATTTAGGAACTTTACTGGAATTCAACGGATACAAAAAAGAAAAAATAAAATCTTATAGTTATTTGGTTCCAGAATCTTTGAAACAATCAGTATTTCAACATTTTCTTCCTCGCTTATATCAATACAAAATGGAAGGGAAAGAACTATCAATTTTATTTTCTTTAACAACAATGACTCCAAATCCTGAATATAAATTCGATAGTTCAGATGTTACGCTGACTATTTCTGATTTGCCTCAATTAAAAGAAGTGGAATATACGGATGAGAGTATAGATTTTTTTGCAAAATTTAAATTAATGTATTCAATAAAAAAGAATTATGAATTTCAAACTGTAATAACATCTATTTGCGCGGATGGAAGAACGATACCTGTAGATATTATTTCAGGGACAGCACTGCCGAAAGATTACGAAATAATTTTTCTTTTATATTCAGATTATTTTGACGGGAAAACTAATACATCGAGAGAAGCATTAACATTAGAAGATGATAATTTAAAGTTAGTTAAAAAATTATTTAGAGATTCAGTTGTGAAAATACTCTATCAGGAAATGCCAAACATTAAACAACAAAATGAAAAATTAGTTGAAAGAATAAATTCTCAATATCCTCATCTTCAGGGATATTTCGAAGAGCAAACTGTGGGCTTAATTGATAAGGTAAAAACTCTTGATGATGCTCAAAGAAAATTTTTTATTGCGCAAAAGGAAATACTTGAGGCTAATTCACTTACAGATGAACAATATGAGAAATCATTAGAATTATCTTCAAGACTACTCACTGAATATATACTTTATAGAGATAAGATAATTCAAAAACTCAAAGGAATTAATGTTAGCAATAATGAAGGGGAAATCCATGATATTATTGTTCCTAAAAAAAGAAGATTTCATAAAGATCAAATTATAAACGATATATTTGCAAATAATGCGTGGATACTGGATGATAGGTATATGTCTTATTCTGTAATCTTAAGTGATTTAGAAATGAATAAGCTATTTAATGAATTCTCAGAAAATGAAAAAGACTCGACTGAAAATGGTAGACCCGATATTGCAATAATTTTTTCAAATCCGCCTTCAGAAGAAATTAAAATAGATGTAGTGATTATTGAACTAAAAAAATTAGGCTTAGGTTTAGCCAAAAAAGAGGAAGTAGTAAGCCAACTCAAGCAAAGAGCTAGAGCACTTATTGATTATTATCCTGGAAAGATTCAAAGAATTTGGTTTTATGGAATAGTAGATTTTGATAATGAGTTTAGAAGAACATTATTAGAAGAAAGGTTTATAAAATTATTTTCTAAGGCAGATCTTTATTATAAGGAACATCCGATTATACCGAACATAGAAACGTTAGAAGAAATACCTGTAAGTCTATATATTCTATCTTACGATGCTTTTTTGATGGATGCTGAAGCACGTAATGAAACTTTTCTTAAGATTTTAAAGGAAGGGATTAAGAGCACATTAAAAGATCAGTCTTGACCTAATAACCTCCGACTTCCGAATTCCGTATCCAACTCGGAAGTCGGAATGTATAATGAAATACGCAAGATTCTGCGTTTTAATAATACTTTTACGCTGATAATTTAGAATACCTTTCCCTAATTACTTTTTCGGTTTCTTTTATAGGTGTCCGCTTTCCCGCAGCATAGACGTAAGGAATTTTTCCTTCTTTCATTAAAGAATGAATCATTTGCCTGGTAAGTCCAGAAACTTTTACAAGTACATTAACATCAACGATCTCAGAAATTTTTAGTTTGTTAGAAAGGATCTTTGCTTTTTCATCTGCAATAGCCTGGGAGATTTTATTCTTGGAGGCAATATCAAAAAAACCTTCTTTGCATTCTTTACAAAGGAAACCATGCAAATTTTTCAATTTTATTTCTCCGACTAATTTACTTTTACCTTCAAATGTTAAATCATTTTTATGTTGCATAGAGCCTATAGTTCCGCAAACAGGACAGTCTTTGTAAATTCTATCTTTTGCCATTTTTATTCTCCCTTTAAGTATATTCATGAAAAGATATGACTACTGTGAGATTCATTAGAATCTGTAATTTGATATATGCATCCTTCCCACCAATATCCTTCTTATATACATCTTGCATAAGACCTTTTTTCTTTTTTCCTTCTAGAGTTTTTTCAAAATCAGAATTCTCTAAAGATAAAATAACAGAAATCATTCCCCTGTCATCTAATCCAAAATCAAACGCTCCTTCCATTGAAGCTCTTGTAGTAATATCATAGTTCCCCTCTTGGATTAATCTTTTAACTTCTCCTAGCGGATGATATGGTTTCATTATTTACAGTATATTTAATTTGTTTTACATTGTCAAATAAATTAAATATAACGAAATTTGGTTATAAATCCCTTTCTAAGAATGCTTTTACTAAAATTCTCTACTTCCTTTTTAAATCTAATTCAGAAGTTAAAGATGTAACAAAAGCGCAAGTGAATGCGCCCTACTTCCGATATTTATAATATGAAATGGCAAAAGAAAAAATCCTCAGAATCAGTGGCACTTAATAAAAAAAGCCAGAAACCTGGCAGTGGTATTTCTGAAGCTATAGGCAAAGGATTCGCTGAAGACGCAATCATAAAACTTAGAAAGAAATTAAATGGCAATCTACACAATGAAAAGGACCTCCGTAATCGAGCACTTTTAGAATTTCTCCTGGCTACCGGTCTTCGAGCTGATGCTGTTGTAAATGCCAAATTTTCAAATCTTGTAAAGACTCCGCAGAAAGAATTTGTCCTGGAATACATAGCCAAGGGAGGCAAAACAAAATATATCGCAATCGAAAAGCAAGTAATTAAATTAATTGAAGACTATCATCGGTTATGCTGGTTTACTCATGATTATTTCTTTGTTACGTTACCAACCAATGCGAATCCGGTGAGGCATCCAATGACAACGAGAGCGTTACAGGGGATTATAGAGATATGGGGATTACGGACATTACGCGGTAAATCCGGTCATCCACACGCTTTTAGGCATACTGTCGGTCAGGCGTTGACGGATGTGCAAGGAGTTGGAACTGCTCAGGTTGCATTAGGACACGAGAATATTCAGACTACCGAGCGGTTTTATATAAACCGCTTTGTGAATCCTAGTAAGATTTTGAAGGATAAGTGGAAGGGATAATATTTCTTTAGAAAATTCGATTATATACAAAGTAAAAATGCTAATTTTAAGTGACAAAAAAATCCTATAGTTCTTATATACCTATAGACATTCAGCGTAAAATAAAGATTTTTGGATACAATCAATATAAAGGTAGGTTCAGTGAAATACTTTAAATACATTAAATGTAAAAAATGCCAAAAAGAAAATTTTATTAGAACAAATAACAATACTTTTTCTTGTGATAATTGTCATGAAATGATTTTTGCTGATATGGCTGAAATTTATTCTATCGTTCCTTGTATTGAATGTAATACGGGAAATAGGATTCTAATTTCTAAGATTGAGTCTGGAGAGGCTACTGCCTGTGGTAGCTGTGGAAAAAAATTTAATTTTGATGGAAACGAATTCTTCGAATCTGAAAGTCAAGATTCTGAAATTACCGGTCAGGAAAATAAGCTGGAAAAGAAACCAGTGGAGCAGACTAATGTAGATAAAAATGAATCTGACTGGTTTTCTAGCAACAAGCCTGGATTTATGATTATTCTATTCATATTAACATTCGTGTTGGTTTTTGTAAATCAACCCTCTGGTGATTCAAAAATTAATTCTACTATCTTTTCGTTATGCATTGCAATGTTTAGTATTCCTGCTGCCATAATATTAGAGTATGCTATTTTTTTTCTGGCAGCCGTTTTAAGTAAAATAGTTTTTTACGGAATAATAGGATTTGCTCTGATTAGTTTATTTGTATTCGCAAAAGATGAGCCAGAAAATATATTCCATGGCATTGTAAAAAATATATCCCGTCCAACATATAGTTACCGTTTACCTAAAAGTTTTCCGTTTTCTAATCGTTTTCCTTCAAATCCCAAAAAGGAACAAAATTCTAACAACCCTGAACAAGAAATTAGAAAGTCAATTGAAGGATACGGATATGAATTTGATAATCCATCTGTCGTTTATCGCTCGGAAGGTTATAAAAGTTTTCAAAATGCATCCTATTATATAAAAAGATATGGTTTTTTTTCTAAAAGATTAGTTGCTGAGATTATTAAAAATTCTCCCTCTGATCTAGAATCAGATTGTGATTTGAATTTTGATCAAATAAACGGAAACCATTATCGAAGAGCTTATGAATTAGTAGAACAGGATAATCGTAATTTGTCGCAAGCATATAAAATTGTTTTATCTAAACTTTATGAGGAGACTATTTCGGTAGACAGTGATCCAGTCAAAGGTTTATGTCAACTTCATACTGGATATTGCAAGTGGGAGTCTTATTTAATTTCAACTGGAGATTTTAATACTGCAAGTGCATATAGCTATTCATTTTCTCCGACTTACAAAATGATCCGAAAAAATAATGCAGATCCACTTCTATTTAATGTGAGAGATCAATGTGGTAAAACTAAACATGCTGGATTAATATGGATAAAGCCTACCGAATTTGAAATAGAATAAGAAAGGAAAATATATGAGTTATGACCTAGATACAAAGTATGGAACAAGAAAATTAGAAATTCAAAAAGGAGATATTGTTCATTCTGAAAATAAAAAAGACTTATTGATTATTTCTGCCTTTACGCGCGGATATGACCCATTACCCCAAACTATTATTGGAGCCTTAAATGACATTGGAATATCGATTAAAGAATTACAAAAAAAACCTTTGATCGATATGCGTGAATCTTTGAATTGTTGGATTTCAAACCCGATTAGCAATCGACCCTTTACTTATATTTTATGCCTAGAAATGGAAAGAAATGAACTAGGCGGGGAGGAATTCAAAAATTTAATTTCTAATCTTTTTTCTATTTTGGCGGTACTACAGATGAAAAAAGATGTTACTATAAAATCAATGGCAATGCCGATTTTAGGAACTGGATATCAAAAAAGAAAAGTTGAGGATATTGTAAATTACCTTTTGGACTCATTAAAAGTTTATTTAGATAGATATACTGAATTAGAAACCATAACGATTTGTGATAAAGATAAAGAAAAAGTTAAAGCATTTGAAAGTGAATTAGCCAAATATTTTACAATCCAAAAAAACGAAATAGAACGAAATCAAAAAGATGAAATTATTCAGAAATATCGAAGTATCATTTTAGATAGAATTAAAAAACTTCCGAACTTTCATTCTAGGAATAATATTATTCAAGAACTTTTGACCTATTTACGAAAAAATAATATTGAACTCGAACAATTAGGATTAAATATTCGAAAGTTCTTGGAAAGTCTTTATCCAAATGAAGATAAATACAATAGGGACGGAAGGAAAATTCCTCCTTTAGAAGTATTTGTGAAAAATCAAAGATTAAATGATATTACTAAAAGTTATCTTTATATTCTAAAAAACTTTGGAAATAAAGGGGTGCACTACGGAGTAAAGGATAAAGACTGTTTACCGATAAAAATTGATGAACTTGATACACAGTTAGTTTTGATATCTTTTATTAAAATTCTAGAAATGTATGAACAAATTGACTTATCAAAAATCAGATAATGAGTAAAAAGAAGACATATATTTCTAATCCAGAAGAGCTTTCAATAAGCAGACTTTTTGAAGTTTTAGAAATATTAGCACTGATAGAAAGTTCCGGTAAATATTATACAAAACAAAATACAGCAAACTTTATCTCTAGCTTAGAGATAGAAAATATTTTATCGAGATTGTATGAAAATGAGGCGGATTGGAAACGAAGAATTAAAACTGCAAAGAAAATATACAACTCCAATGCAAAATATTCCAAAATTGACGGATCAAGAAAAGGAAGTTCTTTTAATTTTACAAAAGATAAAACATTAAAAGATGAACCTATATACAGAGCTCTATTTATCATTGCTCTTTCCGGTTTAGTTTTGAATAATTTTTTAAACCTAGATTTTTTAAATCAGTTTTTTCAACAAGAATATCCTTTGAGCTTTTTATTGTTCATTCAAAATTCGATTAAGAACAAAATAATTCTATCTTTTTCTTATAAAAGTGACAGAACGAAAACTGTAAGCCTTATTACAAAAATTGTTCCTGTTCAACTTACATTTCGAGATGGTCATTGGATATTAATTGTTTTTAATGTAGAAAAAGAATATTTTGTACAATATTTGATTCACTGTATTGAGTCTTGCGATTTTTACAAATTGGACGAGAACAGCAGTCCATTAAGTTTCAAAAAACCAATCCCCTTTAATATTAAAGAATTTTACCAAAATAGTTTTGGATTATCCGTATTGCAAGATAGGGAAGTGTATGCAATTGATATTTGGGTTTCTATAGAAGATAAACCAAAAATTCAAAAAAGGCGTAGAGAAGGAAAATGGACTAAATCAATAGACCATTATATTTGGACTATTAAAACACAGGATCCGAATGAGGTCTTTGATTATATTTTTAAATGGAACGGGAAAATAAAAATACTAGCTCCTGAAAATATAAAAAAACTATTCCTAACTAAACTTAAAAATTTCTTACAATGAATTCTTAGCACGCTCGCGACCTAGATCATTCGATATAAATATGATATTCTAATCATATTGAATAAATAAAAAATCCATTCTTAGCAAGTAAATCAATTTTCGAATTTAATTTAATGTAAGATGACTTTAAATTTGAAAAGTCCGATTCCCTTGGTTTTCGAATGGAAATTGGAGTCAGTCAAAATGATTAGAAAAAATATAACGGTAAATTTTCATTTAACCCGAGCCTGCAATTACAAGTGTAAATATTGTTATGCTCACTTCATTGGAATGAACTTACTGGATCTAGCTCAATCTCAAAAAATAATTGAAGAAATTGCAAAAGCAGGATTTGGAAAGATAAACTTTGCAGGTGGAGAACCGTTAACTTACAAACCACTTGGACATTTAATTCGACTTGCAAAGCATTTAAACTTAAAAACTTCAATCATCACAAATGGTTCATTGTTAACAAAGGATTGGTTAAAGGAAAATGTAAAATTCTTAGATATAATAGGGATTAGCTGCGATAGTTCCATTGAATCCACCCAAAAAATACTTGGCAGAGGAAACGGGAGTGCAGTTGAAAAAGTAAAACAGGCTTTTTCAATTATTCAGGAATATAATCTAAATACAGATAATCCCATTTTTACAAAACTAAATTCAGTGATTACGAGTTATAATTACAAAGAAGACATGACCAATTTTGTTTTAAATCTTGGGATTAATCGATGGAAAATATTTCAAGTACTTCGTATAGAGGGTGAAAATGATAAAGATATTGAAAACTTAGCAATTTCCAATATTGAATTTCAGGAATTCGTAAATAAACATATTCCATTAAAGCAATATGGCATTGATGTAGTAGCAGAGGATAATGATAATATGACGAATTCTTATCTTATGATTAACCCAGAAGGACAATTTTATCAGAATGCATCTGGAAATTATATAAAAAGTGAATCCATTATAAAGGTAGGTATTGAATCCGCCCTAGAGCAAATTTCGTTTCAATATTCGAAGTTTATAGATAGAGGTGGAGCCTATCCTATTTCAAATAAAAATTATCAGTTGGAGAAAATATGAAAAATTTATTTATAACATTTGAAGGCGTTGATGGGGCAGGAAAAACAACTCTTGCAGAATTGGTGACAAGAGAGTTAAAATACAAATATCTTAGTGCAATTCCGGATTTATTAAGTCCACTTCTACCCGAAATAAGTAAAACAAAATCTCCATTAGTGACTTTCAATTTCTTTTCTCTTTGCAATAGTATAAGAAGCATCGAAATCAAAGAGTTATTGCTAAAAAATGGAGTGATTATAGATAGATATTTCTTTTCTACTTTTTCGTATCACCGACTTATGCTCGGAGATACAGTTGATGATGTATTAAAATTGTATCGAAATGAAAAATCCAATTTTTTACTTCCAGATATAATTATTTTTGTTACTGCATCCAAAGAGGTAATTCATCAGAGAATTTCTAAGAGAGAGAATGGAGAAAATAAAAAACAATGGTATGGGGATAAAATAAGTTTGTCGCTTGATCTCATATCCTCTTATAAAATAACTTTAGATAAAATGCAAATTCCTTATTTTCATATAGATACATCTGATAAAACGCCAGAAGAAGGATGTGCACTTATTCTGGATTATATTCAAAATAGGGAAGAATAAGTAATGTGATTTTACGTCCCCTACTCTTTTAATACATATTTTCATTCTAAAGCAAACATCGTTACCCCAGAATATCAGTAATCCTTTCCAGTAATTATTTTAGCAAAATTTTTCAGCAGTTCTGGTTCAGGATGATTTTCTCGAATTGCTCTTTCTATGTTCTTGGAAAAATCCCTAAACGCAACTAACAAACTATTTTTTCCTTTTTTTAGAATATTCTTTGTAATTAATTCTTGTAGTTTTCCTTTTGCCTCTTCTCTTTTTTCTGGGATATGAGCAAATGTATAAAACCAAAGTTCTGCGAAGACAAATAATCTATTTTTTGGATTCAAAGAAAATGCCTTATCTAATGACTCAATAGCCTCTTTGTCTCGATTCAGAATAAAAAGTAATTGAGATAAATCAGAGTAAATTGAAGAATCTGATTCAATTTCTATTCCTTTATAATAACTATCTACTGCTTTTATGTAGTCACCCATTTTAAAGAAAGTGATTCCACAGTTATAGTAAGAAACACAATTGTCAGGATCAATCTCGATCGCTCTGTCATAATCTGCTATTGCTTTTGAATATTCTTTCAAACTTTCATATAAAAATGCACGTGCATTGTAAGCCGATATATTGTTTGGATCAATTTCTATAGATTTACTAAAATCATCTAATGCTTTTTCATAATCTTTCAATTCAATATATAAACTCCCACGATCAATGTAAGCCCATATATATTTAGGATCAATCTCTATGCCTTTATTATAATCTGCCATTGCGTTTTCATTTTTTTCCAAATTACTATATACGGCACCTCGACTATGATAAGCAAATTTGTTCTGGGGATTAATTTCAATAGCTTTAGTATAATCTTCTATTGCCTTCACATAATCTTTTAGTTTACGGTGCGCATCGCCTCTGTTGCTATAATAGTCTGAACTATTGGGATTTAATTCAATACAATGCGTGTATGATTTAATTTTCTCATCTACATTTTTTGAAAAATGCCCAATGAAAAAGAATAAGTCGGCTAAATAGTTTTTAATTTTTGTTATATGTAAATATTTATGCTTATGTTTTTCAATGTGTTCAAAAACTTTTTCAAATTCGCTTCTTCTAAAAATAATTTCTGCATGACGGCATTCCAATATTGTTTTTTGCAGATCATTGAGTCCGTTTCTATTTTTTTCAAAATATTCTATTAGTTGTACAATTTCTTCTGTGTTTTTTTCTTCGCCATTTTCTGAATCAATGAACGTAAAGTTATCAAATCCTTCTTTTATTGTTTTAAATGTCTGCATTTGTTTAGTTGTCATGATAGGAGTAAACTCTTCGAATGCGTTGACAATATCTTTACACAAATCCAAATTGAACTGCATAGATTCCAAAACTAATCCAGGAAGGATTGAAAACAACTTGTGAATATCGGCAAAGGCGACTGCATTTATATAATTCTTCAAAAACGAGATATAATTTTTATCGCTGTATCTATCTCCTATGTCTGGCTCTTTGGTTTCGTAATCCTTTAATTTTCCAAACCAATATTCGGCGATAATCTCTCCATAGTTTTTCAAATACGAGCGGATAATCGAACTTTTGCTTTCATCCAATTCCAGGATCAAATATTTTCTAAGATATTCATTAAAAGTCTTATTCTTACTTTCTTTGCTCTGGCTAATAAAGGAATGCCTCTCCGAGAGACTTTCCAATTCAGTCTCAACATTTAAATCGTCTCCCCAAAGCTTCCGTAATAACTCTTTATCATACTCTTTCAATATAGCCAGACTAAAAACCTTTTTTCGATCTTCTGGATTGCAGTATTTAATAAATCGATTTACTGTTGAAATAAGTATATCACTATCACCCGCCCCACTTGAGCGAAGAGCAACTAGCAATTTTTCTTTTGGAATTATACTATTCTTAATATTTGAAATGACTTCTTTTACAGCAAATGGAATTCCTCTAGTATGAATACCTATCTCTTTTAATTCTTCATCAGAAAAAGTAAGATTCTCACTCTTTGCAAATTCCTGAATATCGGCTTCTTTGAATAGAAGTTTTTCCAGATTAATAAAGATCGCAATTTTATCTGAAAACTTTTCTTTATATTTAGAACTTAAATCTCTCCTTCCTGAAACTATAATGGTCATCCTATTTGTAACGTCTTCCAAAACCTTTAAAAAAAACAAATACATGTCTTCATCGAATTGGTCAATTCTCTCATAGGTGTCTATGACAAGTAAAATTGCAGTTTCCTTAGACGCTTCTTTGAACCCATTTACTAATTCTTGAATTAAAGAATCTTTCCAGTTTAACCAAAGACGTAAGTCTTCTTCATTTAAAATATTCCGACTTTTAACCCAATCATCAATTTGTTTTTCACCGGCTTGAACAGTATAATTTACACCCTTGGCAATAACCTTTTCTACTATTTCCGTTTCCATAAGTTTTTTTGCAGTATCCCCAAATGTGGGAATATAACCTACTACTGTCTGTAATCCTCTTGCTGTGCTATCTCCTATATCTAAACCGGCTGATTCTCTTTGCCGTTTCTCGATTTTATTTTGAATCCCTTTTAATGTCTCAACCGCTCTTCCGTACCCTTTAAAAAATTTACCAATACCATACTGCGGTTCAAGTAGCTTAGAACAAATGTGTTCCAAGACCTGACGGAATGAATCTATTCTTCCTGCATTATCCCAATCAATTGTAATGACTTTTAATTCCTCTTGCCTTTCTTTAAAAATTGAAATTGCTTGCTCTGAAAAAACTCGCGCTAATGCGCTCTTTCCAAATCCACCATCTCCATAAATCAAGAAGAGTTTATAAAAATCCTCATTTCTTACTTTAATTTTATTTTTAAAATCCCAGAATTCTTTTTTAGGCACAAACTGCTTTTCGAAATTTTCTGTGAATTTTTTTAGTTCTTCTTCTCTTCCAATAAATATTTCTTTCATCGCAATATATACCTATTATAAATTCGTTTAAAGTCGACTATTTTCTTTCTAATTTTTCCCAATACACTTCTTAAGCTTAACTACCAAAAATTCAATTTTAGTTTTTCCTTCTTACAGCAAATTGTTAGTAAACTATCCGTATAACTCTGAACTTGAAAGCAGGAATTTTTCGTCACTAAACAATTTTTAAAATAAGATATAAATCTTAATTAAAATGTTTTGCTAGAAGTTCATCTCTTTGCTTTTTATATTCTTCTTCTGAGATTTCAGATTTTAACTTCTTTTCTTCTAAGTCTTTCAGCGCCTCTTTAAGTTCGTTAAATTTATCGCCTTTGAGACGATTATAATAATGGACTACAATCGCAACAATAATAGGGATTAGTATCCAACCTAAAGGATTTAAAATTAGGTTTCCTATTATCCATGGTATTGCCAAATAGATACCGAAGCCGGAAAGCTCCATTGCTAAGATTACCAGTCCGGCTAATAAAGCGGCGGTAAAAGGGTGTCTCGGATTTTGAATTGCTTCTTTTAATTCTTCTGTATTTTTGGGTAAAGTTTCTCTGAGTTCGACTAAGTTTTCAGAAAGAATTTTTGCTATTTTCTTTACTTTTTCTTTACTATAAGTAACTGCTTCCCCTGTTTTTTCCAAAAAATCAATTTTATAAGAGCAACTCCTACAAGTTAGAATTAATTCTTTGATTCCATTGAATCCTGCATTTATTTTTACGGATAGCTCATTCTTGCATTCGGGACAGTTTACTGCTGGTATAGAGAATTCCTTATTCATACTTTTGTTGTCCTTTTAGAGTTTTGTAATTCTTTACAAGATTTTCTGCTTATCAGAGTTAAGAATTAAAAGCAATTCTACAGCTTTGACAGAAGCCTTCGTTTTGAGCCATACTAATTTCCTGAATTACATCATCTCTATCTAAATTTGATGAGCCTTCAACTACTTCAGTTTCATCATAGTCAACATTTCCGCAATAAGAGGTATCCCTATCATTATTTGCATTCAATGAATTGAATATGTGGTATGTCCCAGTACTAGTATTTATTCTAATGGAATAAGTTGGCATTAATTAAACTCCTATAGTTTAAAGTAATTCAGGGATCTTCTATTTAGTAAAGTTTATTTCTTTCCTTGTAAAATATTCTGTTTGCAACATATTACCTTCCGACTTCCGTTATGCGTACACATCTCAGAAGTCGAAATGCCAGGTCCCCTACTCGTCTTGTCCTGCCAACAAATAATGAATCGCCCGCAATGCGTCAATACAATGGTTTCCCCAATGCATTGTAAAGCTAAACTTCATTTGCCATAAAGCGTCCCCTACTGCTTCCTTTGTTCCAATCTTCATTTTCTCTAATTCAGTTTTTAAGTCTTGATAAATATCTTCGAAATCGAGAGCAAGATCACCTTGGATTGGTTCGTGTATATTTTTATTTATCGGGTTAAATACTTTCCAATACTTGGTATCAAATTCTAAATTTGCAATTTGTTTTACATTCTTATTTTCAAAGGAAAGGTTTTTCTTAAGATTTACATCTTCATTTTCAAATTCTAAGTCGATTTCTTCAAGTTTATACCCTGACGCATAAAGCTCAATTAACGCCGTGTGTGCTTTTTTAAAAAAGTCCTCTTTATCTATATTTTCCATTTCTAATAGCTCAACGAATTGCCTAGCTGCGGTCAGGAAATTTTGTGTTGTATCCCTTTCTAAGAATTCTTGTATATCAGTTAAAAGTTTTTGTTCGGTCATACTTTTATTACTCTAAAAACCAATGTTTTTGCATTTCTTCTAAAAATTGTTTATCAAACGCTAGATCAAAGTCGCCAATAACAGAATCAATTCTGCATTTTGGACAAAACGCTGTCTGATCCCCTACTCCATCTTTATAATCGTGCCAATGAATAATTTCACTGGGAGAAAAAATTTCCAAACAATAAAAACATCCGCAATTTTTACTTTTCTGAATTGATTCCCGATGATACGAACAAAATTTATGCGCTGCGATAATATCCATTTATATTTAATAACAGTCAGATTTGATTCGAATTCTTTGTCAAATACAAGCTCAATAAACGCAATATATTTCGTAAATTTACTCCTACGAGTTGCTTTAGCTTTCCTACAATTTAATAATTTCGCTTTTACTAAGAATTTATTGCACCTCTTCATCGAATGAAAATCATGAACTATCAATATAATAATTTCCTATAAAAATCTAAATGAATAGAAAAAAGAAAAAAACTTCCGCAGATCAAATTGAAATCGTTCCTTTTATTCCTGGTCGTGTTTCTAAAGATAAGGATGAAATAGTAAGAGAGATAGAAAAGCTTCAT
>JAGOHK010000197.1 GCA_017996175.1 Leptospiraceae bacterium | reverse complement strand
TCATTCCAAGGAATAAAATGATTCATATCACCACGGATGATTTTCAGTTTAGATTTGTCGGGATACATTTTTTCGGCATAATCTGCATTAGCCGGTGGAACTAGAGAGTCATTATTTCCTTGGATGAGTGTCATAGGGGTTTGCAAATATTTCCAGTAGTGTTCCATTTTTTGAAGCTCGAATCTAGCTGGAAGGATTTCTTGGTTGCATACATCTAGAGAAGCAGGTAGTATCCAGCGAATCAATTTCCAATCAGCAACTTTTTGATACCAAAGAACTTCCTCCAAATTTGGATCAATGGAAGGAGCCAAGAGTAAAATATGCATTATGCGTTCAGGATAATCCATTGCTAGACGAAGTGCAACGGGTCCACCATAAGAATGACCGACAACAACTGTAGGTAAATTGTATTTATCCAGAATTGGTTTTATATACCTCGCATGATTTCCAATGGATAATTCCGGTAATCCGCGCATAGAGCCACCGTAGCCATGTCGATCAACAGAAACTAGGATAGCTTCTTTTTGTAACTCCGGGTCTTCTAAGTATCTAGAAAACGCATCCCATGAGCCGGGAGAACCGTGAATGAATAAAACCAATTTTTGCTTTTTAGAATCGGATACCGCATACTGTAGAGTAGTCGCTCCTAGGTTGTATTTGACGAACTCTATCGGAACAGGGGTTATGGGTTCAATTTTAAAGAAAAAAGAACAACAAGAAAAAGCGAATACATTAATAAAAAGAAAACTTATTCTCATGCTAAATCTTCCTTACAGTTGTTGAAAAACCTATTCTAGTCTTTTAACTAAACGATTCATATTCCCCTGCATTTCTTTTCCGAAAATTCCAGAAAGGAAACCTTCACTTAGTTTTAAAATTCCTTTTAATTCCAAATGATCTGTTATTCGGAGAAATGTTTCTTCCCCACGTTCTTCGAATTCATATATATCTTGAAAAACTACTGTTGATGTTTCACATCTTGCGACAAATCTTTGTTTATCTACAAACTCAGTAATTTTATAATCCGCATGAATGTCAATAATTGAGATGTTTAGACGTATCGTACAAACAGTATTATCCTCTCCTTTCCACTTGGCAGTTTTAAGAAAGTCATTGTATTCGGGCATTGTTTCCAAATTTCGAATATAGGAAAATACTTTGTCGATAGGTGCTTTTATTACTGCTTCTACTTTTGTCGTAAACATATCTTATAACTTAAAATCATTCACAATCATTAGAAGTCCATCAGACTGTGCTTTTAAATGCACTGATAAATTTTTTAGCTCCTCTGATTCTTTCAAAAGTGATTTGAATGATACTGAAAATTCTTCTACGGATAATATCATTTTTCCGGTAACTTCCCTCTCTTCATTTACGTTCTCAATTACCATTTCTAAAAATTCAGCAAGTGCTTTTGCATTTTTAGAAATCTTAACAGTATTATCTTCTTGTTTGACTATCTGTACATTAATTTTTTGAGTAGAGGATTGAACTTTCTGTACATTGTGAATTAGTTTTTTTAAACTTTCTGATGAATCGTTTACACAGGTATAACCGTAATTAACCGTTTTAATTGTATCGTGAATTAAGGATTTAACTTCCTTAACACTATTAATGGTTTTTTCTGCTAGCTTTGTGACTTCCATGGCTACTACCGCGAAACCGCGCCCATATTCTCCCGCACGCGCAGCCTCGATACTTGCATTTAAAGAAAGTAAATTAGTCTGATCTGAGATTTCGGAGATAATCGATGTAAACTCTGTAATCTTATTTGTTTTTTCTTTGATTTGCTCCATTGCAGCCATCGCAGCGCTAATATTTTTTTCTCCGATTTTCCCTTCATCAAAGGACTGCTTTGCAATATTAGAAAGATCATCCATTCCGTTTAGAATTTTAGATCCTGATTTAGCCAAGTCTTCTAAATTGGTATCTATACTTTTAAAAGAAGAAGCGGAACTTTCGAAATTAACACTGATTAGATCCAATGAGGTATTCATTTCCTCTAATCCTTGGGCAACTTCTTGCGATGCCTTTGCTTGTGCATCTACCGATTTTGTTAAAATTTCTGCAGACTTATTGAATGATTTTCCTGCTTCTGCAACTTGCTCTCCTGTAAATTTTATAGAAGTCAAAATTCCACTAAAAGATAAAATTACCTCATTAATCGACTTTATAATTTTTCCGATCTCATCTTCTCTTTTTGGCTCAACCAAATCCAATTGTAAATCGTGATTAACCACCTGCGCAAGCAAATCAGAAATATCCGCTACAGGTTTAAATGTTCTAGTAAGAGATATATTGATTATGAAAATAGAAATTGCTGAAATAAAAAGAAAACAAATTCCAATTTTTACAATAAAGAAAAAAAGATAATCTTCTTTCCCACCTAACAAACTGTGTAGATTTCTGACTTCGGCAATCGCGACAATAGAGAGAAATGTAAAACCGAAAACAAAAGCCAAAGAAATGACAAAAAGTATTTTCGTTTTTACTGTAAGAGAATTATAGAAGGACATAAGCTCAGTATCCGCTCTCCCCATCTAATTACAAGCATATTATATAAAATAATCAAATGGGCTTTGGATTGTATCCAACAATTTTCCAAACCTTTCATCCACTCTTTTCACAGTTTGGAAATCGGGAACCAAAACTGGCGGATACCAGTCCTTTAGCCGACAATCAATTACAATTGGATTTTTATAGGAAATATGATTTCTGAGTATTGAATAATTTCCTGAAATATCCCCAGCAGGTTCAAAACGAGTAAATATATTCCAAATAAAATCATGATCAGATTTACAAGTATCCTTCGCGTCATCAACAAGAAATACAAATAAAAAATCTTTGATAGAATCTTCTTTTAAAAGTTCTTCTAACATTTTATCGCCTACTTTGTATTTAGTTCCAGAAACAACCAAAACTCCAGGGCAATAGACAGTTGGCGAATGAAATTTTTTACTCTTTAACTTTCCTCGAAAACTAGGAACAAGATCATTTTTCTTTTCGCCAATTCCGAGTAGAATGAGCTTACTTCCTGAATTTACTTTGGGTCCGGTATAATCAAGTGTATCCTGTGAGATATTAGAAAATATATGAACATCCGTTTGTAAATTAATTCGCTCCAGAATTGTTATAAATGTTCTCCTAAAATCCTTTAGAGGAATAACTTCGTTAGTCACAAGTAAGCATTTTGACAGCGACAGATGACCTTCTCCTAAAATTCGAAGTGCTGCGGTAAATGCTTCTTTATGATAACGCTCCTTTACCACTGTAGCGGCTAACGCGTGAACCCCCGACTCCTCATAGGCCCAAACAGAAATTGCCTTAGGCATAACGAGCGGAAACATAGGAGAAAGTAAATCCTGTAAAAACTCAGCAATAAAATGATCTTCCTGTGGAGGTCTACCTACTACAGTTGCAGGCCAAATTGCATCCTTTCGGTGATGAATTCCATGCACTTTCATGATTGGATAATCATGCTTAAGCGCATAATAGCCATAATGGTCTCCGAAAGGTCCTTCTGGTTGTCTCACTTTGGGAGGAATTTCTCCAATCAGTAAAAAGTCTGAATCGGATACTATCGGTAAACTGCTAATTTTTTTATTTCGAGTGATTTTTAAACGCTCTCCTAAAAGGAGGGAGGCAATAATTAACTCGCTCAACTCTTCTGGCATGGGAGCCACAGCGGCTAACGTCATAGCGGGAGGTCCACCTACATAGATATGACAGGGAAGACTCATATTTTTTTCTTCTGCTTCGAAATGATGAAATCCTCCACCACGGTGAATCTGGATATGCATTCCTGTCGTATGGCTATCGTGGAATTGGATTCTATACATTCCAAGATTTCCCTTTCCATTCACAGGACTTTCCGTATACACGAGAGGCAAAGTAATAAAACGTCCTGCATCCATAGGCCATGACTTGAGTGCGGGTAATTGCATTATATCCACTGGAGTAATGCTGTTATCCAGAACGCGAGGAGAACTTTCTTTTTTTAAGCCAACCTTTAGTGCTTCAAATGCAAGATGTCGTGCGTCCCAAATTTTTTTAGGAGTCGGCGGCATAATGTTTTGTGCGGTATGCGCAATCTTACGAATCAAATCAACAGGACGCGAACCAAATGCAATATGAATTCGACGAGCAGAGCCATACAGGTTAGTAGCCACAGGAAATTTTGAGCCCACTACATTTGTAAATAAAAGGGCTGGTCCTCTTTTAGCAACGACTCTTCTTTGAATCTCTGCTATTTCTAAATTCGGATCTACCGAATCTTCAATCACTAAAAGTTCTTTTTCTTTTTTTAATTCTTCTACAAATTCGCGTGTGGAGTGAAGGGGTTTATGGTTCAATTTTATTCCTTTTTTTATATCTGTGCGGTGTTTGATTGCATTATTTTATTATTTGAATGCTTCTATATATTTCAACTTTTTTAATTTTGGGGTTTTGTAATATTTTTATTGGTAAATTCATATTGTCTTACATTTACTACTACCGTTAAGAGCAGGCAGCCTCGGAGCGATAAAGTGGACAGCCTAACAGCAGAGCGTAGTTCACACTTGAAGTGGATATTCGCAGTTAGGTGCTATTTTTTGCAACAATTTACAGTAAGATTTATTTTGAATCCAGATTTTCCAAATCCATAAACATACTATAAATGATTGATTTTAATGAACCTTCGAGAACTTCTTTAAATCCTTCAGGCGTTTTAGCCAAATGATAAGATGTATTTACCTCTTCATAAACTTTCCTCAATAATACCTCGCCAGTATTTAATCTTTTAAAAATGATTTCAATACTTACTCTGCCATCGAAGTTAAAATATGAATCCGCATAAACTAAGAGTACATTACCTTCAATGCTAATATCACTTGAAGAGTTACGGCCTGATTTAATTTTAGAGTTTTCAATGATTTCATAACCACTGTTCAATATTTTATTTTTAACAGACTTATTAATCCAATTTACTGCATCTTCATAAGAATACACATTGGCTGTCGGCATATAGTATGTATTCCTTACATGTCCAATTAAATCGTATTTATCCGATTTAATTTCGAACCAACTCGAACTTACTTGCTCTCTTTTATTTATAAAGCCATCAAATTTAATTTTAGTGGATTTACTTGTTTTTTGCGTATTAGTTTCAGGAAAAGAAATTGGATTTTCTAGGTTAACCATTCTAGTACCGAAGGCACAGGAAATGAATAAAAAATTTATAAAAACTATAATGAACAACTTTATACTCTGAAACATAAAATCTCCTTTAAGATAATTTGAACTTCTAAACTAAGCCTTTCATATAAACTTTGTAACATTCTCCATTAATGAATGTTTTCGAATTAACTTTCTGTTTGTTCAAAAAATTGAACCTAACCACTATTATGCGCATATTTTTAACACCACTCATTTCGAACTGGCAACGTTGAGGCGAAACTTAGCTATCATATTCTTTATTTCACATCCATCCTTAATTTCCCCGCAATCGACGAAGGAAACTCCGACTTCAAATCTTCTTTCTTAATCCATTTCCATTCTAATTCTACAGAGGGAAGTTTAGAAGAAAGAATTTTTTCTAAGGTCTGTAAATTTTTCTTATCAAGAGAAAATCTCGCTTGTTGTAATTCAATGTCATGGTGGGTAATACTGTGTTTACCCGTTTTTGTCCATTCTAAACTGTCTTCCATACCTTGTAAAAATTTTCCAAACTCAGAATTATCGGTGTAGCTAACAGGCAGTTTACTTCCTTCAATCA
>JAGOHK010000083.1 GCA_017996175.1 Leptospiraceae bacterium | reverse complement strand
GTTCAAACTATATGTAGGATATATTTGAAAAAAAGAATAATTGAACTCACTACTTTAGATCCTAGCATATTCCTAAAACACCTTGATGGAATTTTAATAACCCTCTAAGATGACAAAGTAGCATTAAAACAAAAATTACAGAAAGAAAAGAAGGAGCAAGGATAAACGTAAGATCAAAACTTCGATTATAAAGCCAGTTTTTAGAAAAAAAAGAATTCATCGCATGTCATCCCCGAGTTCTTTTGTCGGGGATCTAAAGAATAACAGATTCCCGACTGAAAATCCACCCTGCGCTCGGTCACGCCCAACGCCTGCGCATGGGAATGACAGTTGTTGGGACAAACTCATATAATCCTCTGCAATATTTTCTTTGCAGCCTCAACACCACGAAATTGCGCTTCTTCGAAAATGGAAATCCCGCTCATGTCTGAATGGGCAAATTCAATTCCTTGAAAGTCAGAAAGCATTTTCCGTCTTTTGTTACTCCATAGGTAATCTATTCCGGGGCTAATCATGCCATGCCCCCAGATCCAGAAGTCTACCTCGGCAATATTTTTTGTAATCCCACGGTGCATTTTTTCTAAATCGGGTAAAAGAATTTCCATCCAATCTTCCTTGCTTTTTCTGTAAGCTGCAAGTCTTTCTGTTTTAGGATCATTTGTGTCTAGAGGTAAATAATATGTAATCACAACTTGGTTTCTGTTGGTTGTTAAGTCTTGGTGGTTTGCGACAATATAACCAAGAGAGCGACTGTAAAAACTCACATTGTCCCAAGAAAGGGGAACTCCATTTCCAGAAGGTTTTTTATTTAGAGTGATGTTCGCAATTAGCCATGGTGAATACTCCAAAGTATCCGTTATGGAATTTTCATAACCTTGGATTACTTTTTTAGCAGTGAAACGGGGAGCCGCGTAGATGATATTTTTAGTTTTGTAACGAATACTCTTTTGAGTTTCTGGATTAAATACATCTACAGAAAAATTCTTTTCACCGAGCTTTTCAATTCGATAAGTAAGAGCATTAACCGAAATTCTTGCCAGATTTATTTCTCGAAGTTTATTTACCAAAAATCCATTTCCTTCTGCCCAGGTGAGAACTGTCTGTGAATCCGCATTCGCTGCCTTACCCGCGCGAGAGGCAAAGTAGTGTAAGCCTGCCCAGGCAGAGACTCTTTTGTGAGAGACACCATAGTCATCTCGACAGCAATATTCAACGTACCAATGCAGGTAATTAGAAGTCCAACCTTTGGATTGTAAAAAGTCAAACATACTTTGTTTGTCCAAGTCTAAAAATTCTTTGTCTTTAGAACTAAACTCAAGAGGAATGGTAAATGCTGGTTTGCCGTCATTTCCTTTTTTTGTTTTTAAGGATTCAATTAGCGCAAAGAATTCTTTATATTGCTTTTTATCTTCCGGTTGAATTCCACGTGAAGGAACAAGACCTTCCTGCCAAGTGCCTTGAAAAAAAAGTCTTTCATTCGGATCAGCGCAAAGATGAAATTCATTGTAAACAGGCAGACCATTCTTATAACCCTCGATAATTCCCACTTCTTCGAAAAATTCTCGGACATACTTTGCATCTTCTCCAGGAAGAGGGACGTAGTGCGCGCCAAACGGGTATTTGCTTGTAGAATTTTGCCCAAAGCTAGAATTTCCGCCAACCTTCGAATCCATTTCTAGAATTAGAAAATTTGTATGACCTTTCCTTTGCAAATACCAGCCTGCGGATAATCCAGAAATTCCTCCCCCTACGATGATGGTTTCTATAGTTTTGATTTCTTTTGGAATCTCAGAAATCCCAGTTCTAAGTAAATGACCAACTTTGAAATTCGCACCGGAAATTTTTACAGGGAAAGGATAATTTTTAGAGGAAAGAAATTTTTTAAACCCGCAGTAAGAGGATAATAGTGTTAAGCCTGTTAGTCCTGTGAGTTTTAAAAAATGTTTGCGATTATACATACGTTTAAATTAAATCCCTGTTTATTTGAGTAACCTTAGAGAATCCATTTTATTTTTATCATTTCTTTATCGGTGTTCATCCGTGTTCATCGGTGGTAATCAGTTTCTTATTATTTGGCGTAAGCGTGATGAATCAATGCGCATATTCTTCCCATTCTTCTTCGAAGAGACGAACTAAGATTTGATTATTGAGTCGATTGACTTCTTTGGATTCAACGATCATATCATCAGGAAATACAGGAAGAGTTTTCGCAATTTCGGTATTGATGTATTTCAAATTAGGAGGAAATTTTTCGGGAATTTGAAACTCTTGATTCGAAATAAGAATATACCCCCAATCTCCAAAAGCGGGAACATAAACATGATAAGGCACGGTTAAAAATCCAACCGATTTAAGAGTATTATCCACACACCAAAAAGTTTTTTTGGCAACGTAAGGAGATGTGCTTTGGATTACTCCGACTCCAGTTTCGGCTAACGCTTTTTTTAGAAGTTTGTAAAATGAATTTGTATAGAGTTTCCCAACAGAGTAATTTCCAGGATCAGGAAAATCAACCGCGATAAAGTCAAACTTTTCTGTATTGGATTTTAACCAGATAAAAGCATCTTCGTTGTAGATTTTGAGTTTAGAGGAAAATAGCGATTTGCCATTTAAATTGGCTAGTGCTTCGTGTTTAGAAAATAGATTTGTAATAGCAGGATCTAGATCCACTAAAACAATCTCCTCGACCGAAGGGTATTTTAGAATTTCCCGCACTGCAAGACCATCTCCGCCACCTAGAACAAGAACTCGTTTGGGACTTGCAATACTTGCCATTCCAAAATGAACCAAGGCTTCGTGGTAACGATATTCGTCCCGAGAGCTAAATTGTAAGTTGCCGTTTAGAAATAGCCGGATGTCATCACTCGACTTTGTCAGGACGATTCGCTGGTATTTGGAATATTTAGAGTAAATCACTTTGTCCGGATAACTGGCAGTTTCCGCAAAACCTAAAATTCTATCCGAATAAATAAACCCTGCGACTAAGGAAAGTAATCCTACAAACATAGCAAGTTTCAAAGTTCTAAGCCAAGGGACTTCCTTTTCAAATAAATACAAAGTCCAAATTCCAGTTAAGACATTTAGAATTCCAAATAAAAAAGCAGTGCGAACAAGCCCAAGATGAGGAACTAAAAGCAAAGGAAATAGTAGGGAGGCGATTAACGCACCAATATAATCAAATGTAAAAACTTTTGAAACAAGATCGCTAAACTCAAAATGAGATTTTAAAATCCGCATCATGAGAGGAATCTCTAGACCGACTAACGTTCCTGTGATAGTAACCATAGCGTAGAGTAGGGTGCGAAACGAAGATACATGTTCAAAAGATAAAAATAAAATCGAAGCAGAAAACCCACCGACAAGTCCAATCAAAAGCTCTACTTGAATGAAAACTCCGATTAGGTTTTTACGAACATATTTAGAAAGAAAAGAGCCAATTCCCATAGCGAATAAATAACATCCAATTACGGTAGAGAATTGGGTAATCGAGTCACCGAGTAGGTAACTCGCAAGAGAGCCGGCGATTAATTCATAGACAAGTCCACAAGTTGCAATTACGAATACAGAAAAAAGTAAAACATAGGACATTAAAGACTAACTATGAATTGCCGCAGCAATAATAATTGCCATGCCGATAATCATAGCGGCTGTTGTGACAGCTAGAGGCATATTGTTCTTTTCCCCAATTTCTTTCCAGAGTTCACCGGGGGTGAGTTTATCAAAAAGGTAAAAAGAAATTCCGAGAACGATAAGACCAATTCCCGAATAAAGAAAAGCACTGATGATATTTTTTATACTGATTAATTCCATGACTAAATCTCCAAAAAAAAATTATTTATGATACGAACTATGACCTTTCGGTCCCCATTTCCCAGAGGAAAAAAAATTACCCACACTAAGATCTCGATGACCCGTTATATAAAGAAAAGTACAAAGTAGAATTCCATAAATCAAATAGTAGTTATTCTGTTTCATTATTCATCATCTCCTTCACCTGAGTCATAGGACGCATAAGGGGAAAAATCACTTTCTGACCAACGCGCCACTTCAAATCGGCGACTTTTCCAATAAATATAGATTGGGTAAATCGAAACCAAGAAAAGAGCTAAAAAGAAATTCGACCAGAGAAGTCCGCCAGTTTTAACTTCAATATTCACAACTACGGGGGCAGGTGTTACAGGCGGAGACGAAGAGTCATTAGCCGCTTTAGCTAGAGTTGGTCCTGAAACTTCCACGTTTAAGTGGTATTTGCCTTTGGAAATAGAAGGGAGTTTTTCGCTAGTGGAAGTGCTACCCTCAGACCAAGCACCGTCGCTGTCAGTGCCCGAGTAGTATTCTATTCCCTGTTCAAATTCAACTGTATCCCCATTTTCATCATTTACCAAATCAGTTCCGATTTCAAGCCAGCTATTACTCACGGGGGAGGTATAACTAATTTCTAAGGTTGTAGTACTATCTTTTATTTCAAAAGGAGGAGTGACTTTTGTTTTCTGGGTATCATAGGGGGTAAATTCCATTTGCCCCTTGTAGACAACTTCCGTTTTAGTTCCGAGACAAAATCCAATTTGTATAAGAAGAATTGCATAAGAGAAATACTTCCAGTATTTTTTTACTTTGGCGACTGTATCCTCTCCAAGCGGGGAAGGCTGATTTGGCGCTACACCATTTTGAAATGGCATTGTCTCTACTCTAAAAGCGGTTTTTATAGTATCTGCATTTGTATAAAAACCAACAGACCAATTTATTTCTTCCGAATTTTTTTCTAAAGTCAAAGTTTCAGGAGGAGCAATGAATTCCTGCATATTTACAGTTTCGCCAATTCGAACCTGCCAGTAAAATTCCCCGATTACAAAAGTTACTTTTGCAGTTCCGCTACTAAAAAGAGAGTATTGTCTATTTTTAAACCACGCATAATCGGGATTAATCAGAGTGGTGCCTTTCAAATTTCCAACAGGAGGATGAAGTTCTGGATTGTCTTTTACAGTAGTAACAAAACTCCAATGTCCAGCGTATTCCGTTAGCCACCGAAATCCCTTGAGAGGGTTAAATAGTAAGTATTCGCTCCAGGTGTAAGTTCCGGACTGTTCGACACGCTCCATATACCCAATGACTTCCCAGAGAGTTCCAAATAGTTCTCCGCGCTCTCCAAGTCCGATAACCTGACGGCGTTTAATTTTATTAGTGAATGTATCGACTACTTTGTAGTTTTCATCGTTGGTATCGATGATAGAAGAGCAGTAATGGCATACAACGTTAATCGAACTACCAATAGCGCGAATGTTGACACTACCCGCACAATTGGGACAGGAAAATGATTTAACGTAAGGACGTTTTGCCTCTTCCATAACTACCAGCCGTCTACCTGTTTCAGATTTTTTAATTCTAATTCTTCCACTTCAACATAACGACCTAAAAATAAATGGGTTTCATTTTCGGCATAATCTATATTGGCGAACTGTCTGGCATGACCCACAAGATCAATGCTAGTGGATTTTCTACCGACTAAACATTTAAAAGGAAGTTCGCCTTGGCTACCTTTGCAAGTAACATTTTTAATATCATCAACGGTATATTTCGTTTTGCCAATGGTAATATCGGAGCCCGGCTTTAGAGAGGAAACAGCAGGAAAATCTTTGAAGTCACGGTTCTCGAAGCTAACCATGAGAAACCCCTGAGCGTCTGCGAGCCAAGCATCGGTTCCATCTTGGAAAAGAATGTACCATTCGTTCCAGCTACCGTTTTCATAGCCAATCTTTTGTCTGCCTAGGATTTCAAATTTTTCTTTTTCGTAAATGCCTGTGGTGCCAATTTGTAATGGACTCATATCGGCAGGCATATCGCTCATTTTGCCAAGAGTTTCCAAGTTCTGGTCGTGACGCACGATGGTCGATTTGCAATAATTACAAACCGCCATAAACGCAAATCTAGATTTGAACGGAACATCCGCTCCACACGATGGACAAGAGGCTTTCATTGAAATGTAATTTCTCTTTTTGGGAAAGTTTGTCAACTGTATTCTGAAATAAAATTTCGAAGAGAGTAAAAGAATACCACGGATTAAAGATTGGGCGTTCCGGCGGATCTTTCGTTTTAAATGAAGGTGCGAAAACGCTTTCGCACCTTCGCATAAAACGCCAAGCCGCCGTCGGGCTCTCCTTCCAACTCCCTACTTTTCGATTTTCTGCTATCGCCGCGTTTTTTTTCCAAAGGGAGTTTCCACTCGATCCCTAACGCTTGTAGTAATTTTATACTAAACATATAGTATGTATTTTTTGTTTACATATCTTTAATAAATAAAAATATGTTATCTTAATGCTAAGGCTTTTTATCACGTAAGAAAAGCCTTTGGAGTCCTACTATTAGTACTTGCATTAATTTATATCTATTTTTAAAATAGAAGTTAGAATGGAAAAAGGGAATAAACAAAGAATTACAGTTGGTTCTATATTCATGGTTGAACTGGACACTGGCTACCACACTTATGGGAGAATTGTATCTACATCTTCTTATGCGTTCTATGATTGTAGAGTAAATTCTGATATTTCTGATTTGCGGGAAATAGTTTCGTCACCTGTTCTATTCATTACCTCTGTTTATAACGAAGCAATCACAAGCGGGCACTGGAAAAAAATAGGTCATCTCCCACTAGAGACTTTTTTACAAAAACTTCCTCCGAGATTTATCCAAGATCCAATTCATCCCGATCAATTTTCTATTAAAGACTACCAAACGAATAAAACTATTTCTGCTACAAAAGAAGATTGCATCGGAATGGAAAGAGCCAGTGTTTGGGAAGCCCGCGCTATCGAAGAACGCCTGAATGATTTTTATAGCGGCAAATATCAATTTAACGCAAACTACTTCGACAGACCAGAACTTTTTCAAAAAGTTGCTGTGAGTGCTTAATCTAAACTAAACGCTTTTATACTGGAATTTTTTTCGGACAGGATTTACAAGATGAATCATTCCAAAGCCAATCTGGTTCTATAGGCGATACCATTTCTATACTGAACGCCAAAAGTAATTGCACTTTTCTTATTTTAAAAAATGCGTTCGGTACATACCAAACATTACTCTTAGAGAATCCCTGTGGGTAATTACTTTGGCGTTTGGTATATATTAGTTTCTATAGTGGTTTGTATATTGCTTTGTTTACTTCCCTTAGAGAGTATACAAACCAATATAGTAACCAGTATACTTAGGACTATATAAAATGTATCGGACGTGAAAAGAAAGGATTTTACCACCGATAAAGACGATGAACACCGATATTGGTCAAGGCCGGTCACTGAGCGAAGTCGAATGTGCCGCTACTATGTAATATTTGAAACTTTTTTGGTATTACCTATTTGGCTGAAATATCAGCTAAGAAACAGTGATACTATTTATTCGTTAAGTTTAATTGCTCAAAAATGGGTCGCTTTTTTCATTGACAGTATAATCGGACATAATTCATAATTTCAAAGTTAGGCAACGTAAGCGCGAGGATAAAATGCAAAAATTAAATACTCATAAAAGCCAAAGTATTCTATTTCCGACAGATGAATTTTTGTCCATCAAAGAAGCAAGCCAGTGGGCGACACAGCATCTCGGTAAGAATGTTACCTCCTCGAATATTTCCTATTTGGTTCAATATGGTCGAATTTCTAAAATCGGTGGCAATGGCTCTACCCAAATTTCTAAAGAAGAACTTTTACAATACTATAAATCCTACAACGGCAAACGCCAATTAGCCTGGAAAGATCAACTCGGAGAGGATTTGAACTGGGCTTTGTCTTTTGATGAAACTCTTAAAGATTACCACCGATGAACACGGATGGACACCGATAAGATTTTTTAGATTACATCATGCTAGATGAATGTTGTTTATTGTAAGACATTTGGTCCATAGATTCTGAGAGGATAAGCAGGATTATATCCAAGTAAATTTAGGTTTTCTTCCTTATTTTCTAAAAAAGTCTAGTAAAAATAAATTTTATTTCTATTGTGGCTAACAGCAAATTGGTAAATTCCATTAACAAATTCAAATTATTTTTTTGCGCATAAAATCTAAGTTCTATGCGGAGTTGATATTGAAGGGGGACTATCTATGGTAGAATCAATGTTAAGTGAAGATGTTTTTCTTCGGAAAGAATTAATTTATTGGATTGATAGAGAATTTGTGCAGGCTAGGGCATTATTTCTATTTGGCAGAGAATTTTCTGATGAAGAAATAGATCAAACAACAAAGTACATTGAATGGGGTTTATCAACCGCTGTTTTCGATGTTATTGATATTGCTTTAAAAGAAACGAGGACGGATAATTTAAAGTAAGGGAAATGTCATGAAAAACTATTTATACAAATTTGAGTTTATATCAGGCGAGTATGAAAATTATTTTTATCAACAAGTGGAAGCGAAAAATGAAAAGGAAGCAATTATCGAAATTGTTTCCTTTTTTCGAAATACGACAAATCATAAGGCGAATAGATTTATAGGAAATCATATTGGTATGAATTGGACAGTAGATAAATTTTGGACAGAAATGGATAAAAAAATATTTTCAGTGGATGAAATGGAAGGGTATAATTTAATTACTGTTAAAGAAATTAATTTTGATTTGGATGAACTATGAAATCAGTTAAAGCAAAAATATTACAGGGAGACTGTAAGAATAAACTTAAAGAAATTGACTCAAACTCTATTGATTTAATTATAACATCTCCTCCATATGCAGATAGAAGAAAGAATACGTATGGTGGCATCAAGCCAGATGAATATGTAGATTGGTTTCTTCCTATCTCTGAACAGTTACTTAGAGTTTTAAAATCCGATGGTACTTTTGTATTGAATATTAAAGAGAAAGCAGAAGAGGGAGAGCGAAGTACTTATGTAATCGAATTAATATTAGCCTTACGAAAACAAGGTTGGCTCTGGACGGAAGAATTCATCTGGCATAAAAAAAATTCTTATCCTGGCAAATGGCCAAATCGTTTCCGAGATTCGTGGGAAAGATTATTACAGTTTAATAAAACTAGAAAATTTAATATGTACCAAGACCAAGTAAAGATTCCGATTGGCGATTGGGCTAATAATAGACTCAAGAATTTAAGTGATGTGGATAAAATCAGAGATAATTCAAAAAATGGAAGTGGATTTGGAAAAAATATTTCTAATTGGTTAAATAAGGAAACAGTTTATCCGACTAACGTATTGCATTTATCTACAGAATGTAATAATAAAAATCATAGTGCTGCATTTCCTTATGCTTTGCCGGAATGGTTTATTAAACTTTTCACAAAAGAGAATGATACTGTATTGGATCCATTTTTAGGTAGCGGTACGACCGTGCAAGTTGCGAGAGATTTAAATAGAAATTCAATTGGTATTGAAATTATTCCAGAGTACGTTCAATTAGCCAAACAAGAGTTAGATGCTAGACCTAAAACCTCGATTAGAAAAAATAAAAATTTAAAGTTCCAAGAGGCAGTATGAAAAAAGATTTTAAGAATTATGATGATAAGGAATTAATTTTATACTTGGTTTTAAAAGTACATGGTATTGGAGAAGTTACAGCCAAAGGAATTCCTGCTTACATAAAAAATTTTCAAGATATTTTTTTATCGAATCATATGTTAGAAAATTTCAAGAATAATAAAGGAAAGTCAGTATTAACCGCAAAACAGATTTCTGATTTTGACAAAATAGTAAAAGAATATTTCCCAAAAAAAATTACAGATATACATAAAGCATGGGTTTCCGTTTTAATCAGAGATTTCGTGAAGAATAGCATTCGTGAAATTGAAAGTACCGATTTAGAAAATCTTTTAATTAATCCATTCTTGATAAAAGCCTTTGGATTTAATAATCATGTGGAGGTAATCACTTTTTACCTCTATCAAAAAGTTACTCGATCTATTGTGACTTCTTGGGGTTTTGCGCTCGAAGGATTGATATTGAGTATTGATGGAGAAAAATCTAACTTAGAAGGTTTTGACATTTTGATTCATAGAAATAGTAAAGAATATCATTTCCAAATAAAGAGTAGTCCCAATACAATGTCGATTGAGCAAGTTCGACAGTTAAATGTCCATATTCAAAAAATAAAAAATACGACTAAACAAATTCCAATGCTCGGAATGACATACGGGACGAGAGAACAAGTAAACTCCCAAATTCAATCTACTCTCCTTAATTATCCAGAATCAACAATGATTGGGAAAGAGTTTTGGGATTTTATTGCGGATGAAGAAGGTTACTGCCTGAGTCTTCTCGATTGGATTGGCGAAATAATGAAATTAGAACCTGCTAATTTTAGCTCCGCGCTTGAAAGTAAAAAGAAAAGCATTATTAAAGAATGGGAAAAGACATATGGTAAAGGCGTAGAATCTATTGATCGAATTTTGGAAAAGTATTTATAGTTATTCTGAGGATAAAAGGATTTATCTTTTCGATATTAAGACCGCGAAGCCAAATGCGGGTGGGTTTAAAGAATTCAAAAGGACTTTACTTGAGTGGGTTGCGGTTACGTTAGCCATTAACCCCAAAGCAAACGTGCAAACGATTATTGCTATTCCCTACAATCCTTATGATCCAAAGCCATATTCTCGCAGGACTATGCGTGGTATGATTGATTTAGAAAATGAACTAAAAGTCGCCGAGGAATTCTGGGATTTCCTCGGAGGCAAAGGTGCGTTTGCCGATCTACTTGCAATCTTCGAAAAAGTCGGGCTTGAACTTCGCGGTGAGATAGACGATTACTTCTCTCGCTACAATAAATAACGTGAATTCGATGTAAGAATTTTTTCTCCATCGATGAACATGCGAAGGCTTTGGTCGTGAATACTTGGATCGAAGGGAGGAATAAAAACCGATAGCTTTAATTTCTCGATTTTTTATCGGTGTCCACACATTCGATTAAACTCAGTGCAAGTCGGTGTAATCGGTGGTAATCTTTTTCTATTCCAAATTTTAATAAGGTTCGAAATGGCTGTGATTCTCACTCATCCTCCCCATTCCCAGATAAAGAATTTTCATCACATTGAATGCAGATAAAGTCACCCCAGATGTATTTTCTTTTAAAAGAACGTCTTGTAGAAACATCGTTTAGATCAAGAACACGATTGACAAATTTTCCAGAACCCCATGCAACAGAATCGCCACAATGATTGCAACGTTCTCTATCTTTGATTTTTTGCTTTGTCATAGACAATACCTATAATTAAAATTCTCGTTTTAATTATATAGACCGCTAAGGACAAATTAAAACTAAAAAGTACTATTTAATGTGAGTTCGCTGTAAGGATTTTGAATTTGTCGCCAGGGCTATTCCCGAAATTCCACCCAATGTGATACTTCTGCATCCGCCACCGCCAAGCGATATCGGGAATCTCTGGTTCTAAGTAGGACTTTATATTACTTTAGATCCCCGATAAGGGATTTCGGGGATGACGCTTACGCTATGAAGGATAACTTTCTTACATCGAATTCACGTTATTAATCACTCAGAAATTCGTCGAAGGTTTGATAAACCTTCACCAAATCCCCCGAATCGGTTAAGCTGATATACTTGTTCGGATTAGATTCTAGTAAACTTAATACTTTAGATGGTGGAAGTGAGAATGAGTTTAAGAGGTTAGTTATAGTTAGCCGGAAATCTTGTTCTTTGGGAAAATAAATGCAAACCTCACCATCATCATGAGAGGTAATGTGGATTCCATTTTTTAATTTTAGTTCAACGTCTTGAATATAGTATTCTGGGTGTGAGGAAATATATTCTGCAAGTGTTTTGATAGATTTAATTTTCTCTATGGAATTATCAAGCGTATTCTCCAAGAATATTTTTGAACTTAGAATTTCGTCATCAGGAAAAGTCTCTAATAATTGTAATGTAGAGACTTCTAAAAAATAAAATCCTAAAAATCCTTCTTTCGTTGTGGTCATAGAATATAAAGAAGGTTTGGCTAATACAGAGTTAACTTTTTCTAGGGCTTTATTTGTCATTTCTTCAAATTCCTAATTATAATATGCGATTCTTTCGATTTACGCCTTACTAGTTTCCCGCATTGGTCAAGATAATAGCCGGACTCATCAGATTGGTCTGAATTATGTCTATGCCAATGATCTATTCCTCGAAAGCCGGGCTCAGAGGGAATTCCTTTATCAAAAGAAATTTTCTCTTTTGTTACTTTATGGACAAACACGCGACTGTTTCCATTTTCCTTTGCTTTTTCAGTTGTAACCTCCACCCATTCACTTCCCAACTTTTCAGGTGAAGACGGAGGATTACTCCAATCTATCCCAGGAGTCGGGTTAATCACTCCATCCGGGCAGTAACAACTAAGAAGATGCATTTTCCAAACTTTCTCTAAAAGCAAACAATAAAGTGCAAATTCCTTCTTATCTAACTTCTCTCCCTTTGTCAAGTGCTATCGTGGCGGCTTGCACTGAGCTTGCCGAACGTGTCAAATCTTTTTCGGCATTTGGATTACTTGGATCGTAGTTCAATAGAATAAATGTAGAAATAGCAATAATGATAAGCAAGATTATTCCAGAAATTAGAATCCTTTTGATTGGATTTCTTTTGGAATAAGATGTCGGAGTTATCTGGGGACTCGTGTCGAGTTTATTTAAAAAGTATGCCATTTGGATAGGAAAAATATTTAGTATATTTATGACAAGTGGTTTTTATAAAAACATAAAACTATTTCTCCTAACGGGTATTACTAGTTTGCCTCCAATTTTTAATTGATCGAGCTCTCGGACTTTCTTGGCGGCAAATGTAAATTTGCCAACTTAATTAATGTGAATTCGATGTAAGGATCAACCTTCTTGTCATCCCCGAAATTTTCAGTCGGGGATCTCTATAAGTTGAGATTCCCGACAAAAGAATTCGGGAATGGCACTTTGGCGTGCTTAATAAATTATTCTAATTCCTTCTATCGAATTCACGTTAATTAGTATACTATATTACTATACAAATAATATGTATTTTTAAATTCTATCTTGTCATAAAAAACATATTTTTTATTCTAGACAAATCTATGAGTGAAGACAAGAATATCCCTAATCCCTATGGACGAAAAGGTGGTATTAAACACCAAGTAAAAGTGAAAGAGGTTGCAACCGAGATTTAATATTGAGGATTCTAATTCATGAAAAGCAAGCAGATCAATTTTTATCTTATGCCAGAAGATATTTCTGAAATAAATAAATACATTCAAGAAAAAAATTTAGTGATTTACAACAATTATTCGATAAACGCCAATCTCCAAAAATTAGATTCTTTATTACAGACAAAAATAATTGGAAAAATAAGTGCGATTAAATATGTAACGATAGAAAGCCTTGTAAAAGAAATAAAAAATGAATTCATAGAAAAACAAAAGTATTATTCTATCGATGTGATTTCATCTCCAGTAGTGGAATTTTTTATTCCAAAAAATATTTTACAGAATAATATTATCCATAGTGGAAGAGTTTACTATATTCATAGCTGCTATAATTCGCAAAATATTTTGACATCGAAGCCAGAAGCATTTTTAAAAATGGCAGAAGAACTTTTTAAGTGGATAAAAAAGAATTTCAGAAATACAAAATTTCCAGGTTTCGAAACATTCTTAATTTCCGAAAGAACGCAGGAGTGGATAAAGGCAAACGGCGGAAAACTTTCTGACATGGTCAGAGAAGAAGAATTCAGAAAAAAGAAATCCGTCATAGCTGTTTAGGCTTACGCAGCGAGGCGAGCCTGTCTCTCCGTGAATTGATTGAGTTTCATTGCTTCAAAAATATGTCCTTCTTTGATTTCGGGAGAACCTTCTAGGTCGGCGATGGTGCGGGCGATTTTTTTGATTTTGTGAATTTTACGAATGGAGTTTTCGGGATAGTTTTGAATTTTCTGCCAGAGTTTTTCTGCATCGGGATGAATTAAAAATATTTCTTTTAGAAATCTACCTTCTACTTGTCCGTTAAAGGAATACTCTGAATTTTTATAACGTTCCATTTGTAAAATTCTTGCTTGTTCGATGGAGGAGTAAACTTCGTTTAGATTCACTTCGACTGTATTTCTCTGCTCGTTTAGAAATGGATTTAACTCTACATTTAAATCAATTCTGTCTAAAAAAGGTCCTGAAAATTTAGAAAGATACCTTTGCACTCGAAGGATGGAACAGATACAGGACTTGAGGTTACTCCCAAAGTATCCGCAAGGACAGGGATTCGTTGCCGCAAGTAGTAAAAAAGAAGCAGGGTAGGTGATATGGTAGTTTACTCTGGAGATTGTGATTTTTCCTTCTTCGAGTGGTTCTCGGAGTGCTTGGACAACTTGTGGTTTAAATTCTCCTAGTTCATCCAGGAACAAAATCCCATTATGCGCGAGAGTAATCTCTCCCATCCTTGTATCACGTCCACCACCTACGACCGAAATATCGGACGCAGTATGATGAGGACTTCTGAATGGACGTTTTACTCGAAGTGATTCTTCGTTTAACAAAGATTCTGCGTTGGATTTGATTCGTAAAATTTCTATGTATTCCTCTTCGGTGAGGGGAGGTTGTAAATCAGCGGCGATTCGGGCTAACATGGTTTTGCCTGCACCAGGGTTTCCAATTAGGAGAGTATGGTGTTTGCCCGCTACTGCAATTGCAATGGCACGCATCGCAAAAACCTGGTCGTTATAAAGTTGGATTTGTCCGAATAAGGGTCGGTATTGTTCGTATTTTCTTCCTGAAATTTCTTTTTCTTTTTTTCCGGTTACAATTTTTTCTAGCTCGGAAAGATGGGAGATTGTATAAATATCTAGTCCTTCCATGATACTTGCCTCAAAACGATTATCGTAAGGAACTATGACCGAGGTAAATTTCTCCCGTTTGGCATTGAGTAAAATATTGATTAGCCCACGCATTGGTTTTATACTTCCGTCAAGCCCCAATTCTCCTAAAAATAAAAATTCGTCCAAGTTTATATTACAGTGAATTTGTTCGCTTAAAAGTAGAATCATAAATGCAATCGAAAGATCAAACCAACTTCCATCTTTCTTAGCTCCGGCAGGTGCGAGGTTAACCAGTATACTCTGCATCGGAAAAAAGAATCCACTGTTTTCAATTGCGATATGCACACGCTCGGTGGATTCTTTAATGCTTGCAGCCGCAAGACCGACAATAGTGAATCGCGGAATCCCTCGTTTCATATTTACCTCGACACGAATGGTTCTAGTGGAAAGCCCATCGAGGTTTGAGCTAAAGGCATAACTCATATTTATATTCATTTTATTCTCCTATTCTATTAGGTTTTAAATTGGTAAAATATGCGCCTAATGGCTAAAAAATTTTCACTGGGACAAAAAAAAATTTACAAAATTTCGTATCTGCGCAAGAATTGAGGTTAGTGCGTAATTTTTTGAAATTTTCCTGCACATTTTTTTCTTTTTCGACCTAATTCAATTGGAGGCATTTTATGAACGATATATATTTTTTCTCATTAATAGTCCTAGGTGAATTGGTCATATTTGGTTTAGCTTTTGGTTCTTCTCTTCTCTCTACAATCCGCTTGAATCACAAAGTAAGTCTGGAATGGGCGGCAGATTTAAAGGCATTCCAATTGGAAAGTTTAAAGCTCCACCTAGATTCTCAAAAATTATTAAAATCTATTGAGCGAAATACAAGAGAACTACAAATTCAAAATAGTATGGGGCTTGAAAGAGTCGAAGGAAAGAGAAGGGGTAAAGGTTAATCCCCTCTTATCTTTTTTTACTTGGTTTGAATAATCCTGTTAGTTTTAAAAACCATAACGACGAAGCAGGGAATGTCTGAAAATAACGAACAATAAACCATAGAATGGTAGGAAATATTACTTCTCGTTTGTCTTTTTTGATCGCATACACCGCCTTAGCCCCAACTACTTCCGGTTGAATGGTAGGAAACATTTTAGCAATCTTAGGATACCAGTCCATACTCGCATCATTTCTTTCAAAGTAACCTGTATCTACATGCCCAGGGCAGAGTAGAGAAACTCCAATTCCTTTGTCATGTAATTCTTCATACAAAGACAAGGACATGCCAACCATCGCATAACGCGCGGCTGTATATGGAATCATGTTGGGTAATGGGAAGTAACCGGCAGGGCTGGTTAGGTTTACTATATGACCTGATTTACGGGCAATCATGCCTTTGATAACTGCGTGAGATGCAACCATCGCAGAGCCAAAGGGTAGCATTACGGGCTGAATGGTTTCTTCAAAGCTGGTAATATCAAGAGGTTTAAATGTTCCAAGTCCCGCGTTATTTACTAAAATATCAACTCTTCCGAATTGTGCTTCAATTGCTTTCATTACCTCGGCTACTTTTTTAAAATCACTTACGTCACAAGGGAATACGGATGCTTTGCCGCCTGCGTCTCGAATTTCTTTTGCCACTTTGTCAAGTCCATCCTTTCCGCGTGCAATGAGTGCCAAGGTGCAGCCTTCTTTTGCGAGGCTAAGAGCGATTGCCCGACCGATTCCCTGAGATGCTCCAGTGACGGCAGCTATTTTTTCTTTTAAATCTTTCACTAAAAATATCCTTAAAGGTAGTTGGTCATAAAATCCACAAATGCTTTGGTTGTCCTAGTATAGGGCGGAAACAACATTCTAAGTAAAGTTAATTTTGAAACTTTTAAGACTGCTCTTTCATGGGAAAATGCTTTAAACCCAAAATGACCATGATAGTTTCCGATTCCACTATGATTGACTCCCCCGAACGGCAACTCGGGATTACCCAGATGAGCCACAACTCCATTGATTACAACTCCACCCGAAGAAGTATTTTTTAAAATCGTATCAATTGTAGTTTCATTTTCACTGAATATATAAAGGGAAAGTGGTTTATGTTTACTTTGGATAATCGAAATTGCATCATCCAGAGTTTTGTAAGAAATAATAGGAAGGATTGGTCCGAAAATTTCTTCTTGCATTACGGGAGATTCAAGACTCACATTGGAGAGAATAGTAGGGGAAATATATCTCTCACTTGCTTTGAACTCACCGCCTAATTCTAATTTGGCGCCTTGTTTGATACTTGTCTTAAGAGTTTCTTCTAAACGTTCAAAGTTTTTATCATTGATGATTCGACAAAAATCTGGAGTTCTATGCCAATCTTCTGGTGTCTGCCCGTAGAATTTTTTTACTTGTGCTTTTGCTATATCAATAAATTCAGCGTATTTGGATTCATGAACCATTACATAGTCTACACCAACGCAAGTTTGTCCACCATTTAGAATTTTTCCCCAAATCACTTTTCCAATTGTATCATCTAAGTCGGCAGTTTCATCTACGACTACTGGTGATTTGCCACCGAGCTCCAGCGTGACTGATGTTAGATTCTTTGCCGCCGCTTCCATAATGGTAATCCCAACGGATGTACTACCTGTGAAAAAAATATGATCAAATGGTTTTTCCAAAAGAGCAGCCGCCGTGTCTCTATCGGAACTTGCCATTGCGATTTCGTTTTCGTCAAAAATTTCTGTGATAATTTTTTTTGTGATTTCTGCGGTATGTTTGGTGTTATTCGAAGCTTTGATGATCGCACAATTTCCCGCCGCAATCGCCGCAACCAGTGGAGTTCCAATTAAATGAAACGGATAGTTCCAAGGGCTAATGATAAGAATCAAACCTTTAGGTTCATAAATAATTTGGCTAGTGCTAGGAAAAAGACTGAGGGGAGTTCCGACGCGAACTGGGCGCATCCAGGACTTCAAATGGTGGATTGCATCTTTGATTTCGGAAATTACTGGTAGAATTTCCGTTAGATCTACTTCATGTGGACTTTTTCGAAAATCTTTATGAACAGCCGCTCTAATCTCGTCAGCGTACTTCTCAATTTGTTGTTTGAACTTTTGTAATTTCTCAATTCTTTGGTTTGCTGTTGTTTTTGCAATATTCCAACGATTTGCTTTCTGTAAGGCAAAAATGCGATCTACTTCTGCTTTGTAGCCTTTGTCCTCTACTTGTTCTGTCTTCTTCTTGGTGATTTTTTTTACCATTCTATACCTTCTTTTTTGCCGTTGTTCTAAAATTTCATCTATAATAATGGTGTAAATACAAATTTAAGCCTAAATAACGTAGCTCGACATAAGAAAATATTCAAAGATTACCACCGATAAACACCGAGAGCACCGATATAAGATACGATAATTTCTGAATATTCTTAGATTGGTTTGAATCCATATCATTTTTCATCGTTCTTTTATCGGTGTCCATCGGTGGTAATCTTTGAGAGGCTTCCCTTAACTTGACAGCATTGCGCATTGCTAGGATCTATTGGGGCTCCTATTCAAAATAAGCCATTATTCAGCCTCCCGATCATGGGCAATGCAAAAAAAATCGAGGTTTATTGGAATAATTTTGTCCTTTTTCCACTTTTTCCTTGAATTTTTATGAGATACTTATTCTGCTTTCCTAGGATACGAAAAATATAATTGTGTAAAAAATAAAAAATTTACCTGATTGTATGATTCTACCGAAAATTTTAGCAGTAGACAGCAAAGACTGTATTTACAATGTGTTTATAAAAACACTTTTAAATCCTGTATTTGAAACAAATAACCGCAGGTGAATATGATTAGGAGTCGTTAGGATGAAAATTTTCAGAATTGTTTTAGTTTTGTGCGTTTTAAATACTTTTTTAATTGCCCAAGAAAAATCCACTACCGTTGAGGGTGCCGAAACCCCACAAGCAGAGATAACAAAACCTGTTAACAATGCAAACGTGGAAAAAATGTCGCAGGATATAAGAAATCATTTTACAGCCGAAAAAGATGCATCGTTGTATTATTTAGGAGCAGGGGCTTTTACAACAACTTTAGGGCTTTATTATAGGAACTTAGCGGATGGATATCGTCCTGATCCTTTAGGTAAAAAAAGTGATTATGCATTTAACACTGGTATATCTTACCCGCTAATGGGAGTAGGTTTATTTCAACTTGCTACTGGCGGATTCATGTATTTCAAAAGCGACAAAAAAGCAAGAGATCTTGAAAAAGACTTAGAAGCAGATCCCGCTGGTTTTAGAGAACAAGAATTGACCAGAATGGAGAACATATCTTATTGGAATAATGTCTTCAAATACACTGAGTATGCTATGATAGGTGGTGGTCTTATTGCTTGGTATGCTGGAAATCTTAACGAAAAGGAATATATGAAAGGTCTAGGAATTGGACTTTTCTTTCAAGGTGTAGTAATGTATGCACTTGATTATTTTTCTAGCAAACGAAGTGATGACTATTACAAGAAAGTTAGAGATTTTAATTTCAGTTTTAATTATATCCCTGCCTCAAAGAATCAAAATGCTTATACAATCAATAGCCTTGGCAACAATGGAACTAGTTTGAATGAGGGTTACTATATGTTTACTCTCACTTACTATTTAAAATAGAAAATCATTTACCGAAAGCCTGACCTCAGGCTTTCTTTTATCAAAATAAATTTCATACATTTTCTAAAATTTGTATGAAATTTATTGCTTCTGTAATTAAAATTATACTGGTAATTTTCCAAAACTTCGAACTTAAAAAAGTCCAGACTTTGTTTCACCCGTTTCCTCAGTTCCAAACAACACCCACACAAGGTCTTTAAAAGCAAAGAAAATATCTCTCACAGAGAGTATTGATTCTTTTCTTTGTTTTCTCCGTGTGCTCTGTGAGAAAATCATGCTTTTACATAACCCCAAATTCAAAAAAGCAGTATTTAAGCGTTAATGATATTTTATTTTAGAAAAACATTTGAAATTAATACCTAGACTCGAATAGTAATATTTATGCATCGGAAAGAAATTACTGCTGATAGAATATTTCAAATTACTTCTATCATGAATTCCTCTGAAAACCTGCAAACTCTTTTAGATACAATTATGTCGACTATTAAAGAAGTACTCGAGACAGAGGGTTGCTCTCTTTTACTCTATAATAAAGAAGATGATTGTTTGGTGTTTCATACTAGTAAAGGGGAAAAGAGTGATTTGCTCCCTTCTATGAAAGTTCCGAAAGGAAAGGGGATAGCCGGAATTGTGTTGGAATCTCTAGAGCCTATGATAGTAAATGATGCAAGCAAAGATTCTAGAATTTATAGACATATTGACGAGACTGTCGGTTTTAATACCAGAAATTTAATTTGTGTTCCCATGGTTGCGCAAGGGGAAGTGCAAGGAGTAGTTGAAGCTGTCAATACAATAGATAGAGAAATGTTTAATGATAGTGATGTGCTGCTATTACAAAACCTATCGGACATGGCGGCTATCGCAATTAAAAATCGAATTTTGATGGATGAGTTACAGGATAAGTTTAATGAAATTAATTGCCTGCTAAAAGTTAGCCAAGCACTTCGAAGTATTCCAAGCCTAGAACAATTTTTAGAAATCGCATTTCACTCAGCCCTAGATTTAATCCAAGTTGAGCGTTTTTCATTTGCTTACAAAAGTAGAAGATCTGGAAACTGGAAACTAGTGAAGACGTATGGATTTAGTTTGGATTCAGAATCTTCTCATATTGATGCACAGAGTGGCGTAATCGGTCATATCATTAAGACTGGCAAACCCTTATTAGTCTTCAATACTGAAGAAACGGATTTAGAGTTTTTATACCCTGAGAATTACAAAAGTAAATCCTTTATATCAATTCCTGTTTATTTGAATTCGGAAATCATTGGAATACTCAGTGTTTCGGATAAAAAAAATAAAAAAGCATTTAACAAATCAGATCTGAATTTACTTCTAATCATATCAAATCATATTGTGGATGCATACAAATCATTACTCGCAAAGGATAAAGAAAAGGAGCTTGAAGCAATTAACCGCGACTTACAAATTGCTTCAAAAATTCAAATGTATTCGTTACCCGTAATTCCTTCCCGCGTCAATAGTTTAGAGGTAGAAACTCTTTATCTTGCTTCAAGGGAAATAGGTGGTGATTTTTATGATATGATTTATCATTCTGACAATGAAATTTCTGCTGTAATGGCAGATGTTTCTGGAAAAGGAATTTCGGCTGCTCTATTCATGGAATTTTCTAAAACAATTTTAGCAAGCGAAATATCTAGATTATCCTCTCCCTCCCAAAGCCTACAAAATGCGAACAAAATTATAAAAGAAAAATTTAATTACATGATGTTAGTCGAAGTCATGTTAATTCGTATTTTTATCGAAGAACGAAAAATTATTTATTCAAGTGCGGGGCATAATAGGCAATTTTATTATAAAAAATCTACCGGCAAAGTAAATCTTCTTTCTGGTAAGGGAATTCCTTTGGGTACTCGAATGAAAGATTTTGAAATCTCAGAGCAAGTCATTCATTACAGCACAGGAGACCTGCTGATTCTGTATACTGACGGAATCACTGAAACGATGAATCGTAAAAGGGACATGTTCGGGGAAGAAAGATTTATCGAATTAATAGAGAATAATGCGGATAAACCCCTTGCGGAATTGAAAATGCTTATCAAAGATGCAACTGATCAGTTTCGTGGGAGAATCGATATGCTTGAAGACGATTATACTCTTATGCTCATTCGTTTGAATTAGGTTTATTTTTGCATAATGAAGAGTATGCGCGGTTGGCTTTATTGGAATAGTGGCACATTCGATACGCCTGCTAGGAAGCAGGCTACTTTCACCCTTTTGCTATCGCTTTCCATCAGCCGAGCTATGACCGGATTTTTTAGAAATAGCTTAATAGAAGGGTCGGTCACTGAGTAGAGTAGCCTGCCGTTTTTTCTTGGCAGGCGTATCGAACGTGCCGCTTGAACTAAAATGTAAAACTATTTCTACTTCTTCTCTATAAGCTTCAACTCCTCTAGGTTTCGTAAATCTTTGATTCTACTTTCAGGATAACCTAGTTCTTCAAATGCCATTACACCTTTTTCTTTAGAGGTATGGCAACTATCGCAATTCATTGCTTCTTTTGTGATGGAGTGGTTAATCATGAGAGTTGCATCTTGTCTCATCCACTTAGGTTCGATTTTTCCACTAAATGGAATTGTCCAACCTTTCTCAATTCCCATAAAATACATAAACTTATCCATCA
>JAGOHK010000196.1 GCA_017996175.1 Leptospiraceae bacterium | reverse complement strand
GGGTTCGAATCCTACCCTCTCCGCCAAATTCCATACTGGAGACGTGCCTGAGTGGCCGAAAGGAGCAGTTTGCTAAACTGTCGTACGGGTAACTGTACCCCGGGTTCGAATCCCGGCGTCTCCGATTTATAATTTGTAGGAACTAATACACCTCTTGGAACAAACAAAGAACAGCCTGATTTCTAATAAATACTTTTTACTTTCAAAGGATTATTATGAGAAGACACGCGCCTTTCTTGTTTCAGAAGAAGGTCTTAGAGATATAGCAATGCTTCCTCTTTTTTTCACTTGGGTTCCTATTTTGATTTCCAAATCAGAAAATCCTCTGATTAAGAAGAGTTGCCTGTATTCTATGTTGTTTTCTTCTTATTTTTTTCTATTTCTATTTGCTAGTATGATTGCCAGTATGCTTCCCTTTGTGGGCTCGGTGCTTGCGAATCTTTTACACTTTGTAGGAACTACTACTTATCTTGGGCTTTGTTGTTTTTTTATTTACTCCTATCATAGAAATAAAACTCTTGATATGGCAGTCATTGACAAACATTACGAGTACCTTGTCACGAACCTGTTTTAGTATATAACGCGCTTGTAGCTCAACTGGATAGAGCATCTGACTACGGATCAGAAGGTTAGGGGTTCAAATCCCTTCAAGCGCACTCTTATTGAGTAAGCCATGGCACTACCAAATTATCCACTCGAAAGTCAGATTGAGAAAATTAATATTTTCAAACTCTCGTATAATTTTATTTTGCTCGTCGTTGTGTTTTTTGCTTTTTTAGATTTTGTATTTCTGCGTGACTTTCCTGCCTTGCATATCTTAAATCTCTTGAAAATATTTATCGTTGGTTTGCTTCATCCTTTTTTAAAGCCTTTGAATATTTCTAAAGCGGATGATGTGCAAGTGAAATCCTTTTTGGCAGTTGTAATTGCTTTACCTATTAATCTTTTTTTTGCGATTGGTGCACATGAATTTTGGGCAGAGCAAAATATTCCGATTGTTAAGGAAACTTATTATTATCTCCTGCAATATTGCGTTTACTTGTTGTTAGTCTCTTCCGGACTTCGATTGAAATTTTTGCACTCTTCTATTATCTCAGGGCTTTATGTACTTCTTTATTCCTTTTTACTTTTGATTCACAAATCTATTTTTTTGAGCAATCAGGATATTCAGTTTTTTTTGTTTCAATGTTCTGTGTTAGCTCTTATTCCTTCCGTCGGATTTGGAATGACATATTTTGTAGACAAATACATTAAGAATCAAGTTCGCCTAATTGAACAAACTGAATTTTGGAAAAATTACGCTGAAAATCTTTTGAAGCAAAATCTTCCTGCACCTAAAACGGGGCAACCGGGTATTCTCCCCGTTACCTATTACCTGCAAAATATTTCTCTTTTGTATTTTGACATTACTGGGATTGCAAATTACTTTCGTGCGAAAGAAACTCTGATTGGACTCGATGAATTTCTAAAACAACTTTTTGCAAAAGGAAAAGAATTTTGCCTAGAGCATCGAATCGAAGAGCATGAAGAAGATGGAAAGTATTGGTTCTTAGTTCTAGACCATCCGGCAGGGACTAATCCTGAGTATGCGGATACGTTAGCTGACTTAGCGCTCTATTTCCAAAAGCAATTCCAGATTATCTGCTCCGAAAATCGTCTCAAGTTAGACCTCCGTATGGGAATGGCAAGCGGCAAATACGTAGATTACGCTACCGATGCTCAAAAAATCGACATCTTCTATATCAATAAATCATTCGTAGACGCTGATGACATGGAAAAACACGGAGTCAACGGCGAAATACAAGTAACTACCGCAACATACAATCTTCTTAAAGAAAGATTTGTATTAGTTAAACGTGGTCAATTCTCTCTAAATAAAAATAAAGCAGACGAAACTAGTGATTTATATTTCCTGACGGGAAAAGTATAATTTTATTATTTTACTTTCTTTAAGAGTAAAAACATGAATTCAGTTGGAACATTATTTTTTTTCTGCGGGAAAATGGGATCTGGGAAATCCACTTACGCAAAAAAGTTAGCTAAAGAATTGAATGCGATTCTTTTATCTGAAGATGAGTGGTTATCTACTATTTTCCCAGAAGAAATTAATGACATACAAGATTATATAAAATATTCCTCCCGTTTAAAATTAATATTAAAAGAACATATAAAAACTTTACTTAAATCAGGACTCTCTGTTGTTATGGATTTTCCTGGAAACACAATAAATCAAAGAAAATGGTTTAAAGAAATATTTTTAGAAGAGTTAATTCCACATAAATTGATCTACCTGAAAGCAGAGGATTTACTTTGTCTAAAACGAATTGAAAATAGAAGGAATAATTCTATAAAGCCTTCTCCATTTGATACAAAAGAAGTTTTTTATCAAATTACAAATTATTTCCAAAGCCCTAACCCAGAAGAAGGATTTAATTTAGAAACGATTGAACAATAGAGTCGTTTAAAAAATAACTTGCACTAGCGTCAGGCGCAATAGCTCAGAGTGGATGTCAAAATAGTTACTCATTCCTGATTAAAAAACTGCGTTCGGTGCATACCAAACGCTACTCATTTAAAACAGAAATTACTTTTGATGTTTGGTCTATTTTTTTAGCGAAGAGTGGTATTCCTTTTACACTGCCTCAATCGAATATCAATAACTTCCGACGTTAGTCACCTTTGGAGTAGTGATAGAATCATGACCTTCTGGTACTAGCACACGAATCGGAGCAGGCATTCCTTTGGCAGGATCATCCTTTGCGATCCAAATTTGGTAGACCTTTCCTTTGATAGCCGTTTTCCCATAACCATCCTTATTCGAGAATGTGACATTCACCCTAGTTATCTTAATTGGGTTTGCATAATGCTTTACGTTATTAAAATCTTTCTTCAGACCAAACTGCGCAACTGTGCTTCTTAGGCTTCCGTCTTCATTGACCAAAGATCCACCTGCTATTTCTTTGAATTTTACTGCCGCGTTATCAAGGCTCCCAGAATTTCGCAAAATATCCACATACTTTTCTAGAACAGCCTTTACCTCAGGTGGGAGAGTTTCTACTGGAATATCCTTAGCCTGCGAAAAAAGGGAAAGGGAAGAAATAAAAATACTTACACACAAAAAAACTTTGAACTTTTTCATTGAATCTCCTTTGAATGTATGCAAAATACGTATAAAAAAAAATAGTGCAACTAAAAAATAGTTTTGTTTCACTCATTTTCGAAATAATTTTTTTTCTTGTAAATTTGTTCCCTAAGCCTATATTCATTGCAATGCAATCTTTTTCAACTTTCAAACAAGTATTTTCATTCAGTGTAATTTTAGTATTTGCTCCTCTCCTTTTTGCCCAAGCCGAATCCAAAGAAACCCCAAAGCCAATCGACCCAAAGAATAAATGGGGCTACATCGTATCATCCTCACTTCCAAAATTTTCTGCGGATTACCTCGAAACTATTTCCAAGTCTTATGAGATACTTTGTATCAATGGATTGGAATTAAATGGAAAGGGGCAACTTCGTTATACCTCTCAGTTTGTGGATAAGGTTTCTAAATCTGGTTTAAAGTCAAAGGACAAACAAAAAGTTATTCTTTATCCCATGATTATTTTTTCCTCCATCAGAGATGGAATCGAGTTATTGAATAGTGAAAAGTCTAAACGCAAAGCAATAGACCTAATTGTAGAATTTCTAAAAGATCAATCATTCACAGGAGTTCATTTGGATATTGAGTATTTGCCGCCAGAATATGATTTGAAGTTGGCAGATTTTTTAAAAGAGCTAAAAACAGAATTAAACGAAAAGAATTTCAAATTGACCTTTGCCTTTTTCCCACAAATCGATTTTCCCTCACAAATTAGTAAACTTCACAACGCCGAAAAAATTGCTTCTTCTGTAGATGAAATTGTTCTAATGAGTTACGATTATCACAATAAAAAAACGGACGCTGGTTGTGTCACATCCCTCGAATGGACAAAAAAGAATTTAACTTATCTTTTGAAATATTTTAAACCAGAACAAGTCTGGCTTGGTATGCCTGCCTACGGATATGAATGGGTAATTGACTCCAAGCGGGTAAATATAGTATCCGCTCGTGACGGCGAATATTACGAAAAAACTTGGAAGGGGACAAGAGAGACATCTGGTTGTTTAAAAATTCTAAGAGATGACAAGAAAAAACAAAGTATGATTTTTTTAGCAGATGAAGAGACTAGAAATAAAATGAAAGAAGTCGCAGAGGAATTTAAAATCCGAGGCACTGCCATCTGGCGACTCGGATTGGAAGAGAAAGAGGAATGAGTTATGTTAAACTTTTTTTATTGCAGCGATAGATTCATCTGTTAATAGAATTGCATTTTTACTTTCTAGAGCGATGGAAATTGCCATTATTTCTCCCTGATGCAATTCATAAATTTTGGAAGATTCTAAAATGTCATTTGGAACTCTCGGGTCGGGAACAATTTTTAGATTTGGATATTTGTCGAATGAAATTAACCTAGTATTATTTATTTCTTCGTGTACGGTTTTTGGAATAACTATTTCGGGAAAATTTAAAATGGTTAAGCATTCTAATTCATCTAAGTGGATTATCGGACCTGCATCACAAATGATTAATTGCTTAATCACTTCCACGCAATCCCCATTCAATATCCTCTTTAATAAATTTAGTCATCAGTTCTTCTGAATGAGTTTTTAGATAGTTTCGAAGGGCTAATAAAAAAAGTTCATTCTCATCTATATACCAACCGCTTTCAATGAGGCTTCCGATCGTTTTCATCATATTATTAGGAACTTTTAATGTAATTTCTGTCATTGTTGTTCTCCATTCAAAGGTTCTCATTATAGGATTTCTTTTTCAATCAAAAAATAAGGGTTTTGGTTTAACAAACATTAAAATCCGAGGCACTGCCATCTGGCGGCTTGGACTTGAAGAGAAAGAGGAATGAGTTTATTACCACCGATGAACACCGATATAAGAACGATAGATGATACGATAAAAAATGTTATGGATTCAATCCCATCGCATCCGTTATCGGTGCTCTCGGTGTTCATCGGTGGTAAATCTCTATTTACCCCATATTCAGTTCAGGGGAAAGTTCGAAGTTGGAGTTTACATCTTGCACATCGTCGTGAGATTCAAACATATCTAACATTTTCATTACTTTCTCGGCGATTGCTTGGTCCGAAACTTCTACTGTTACAGAAGGAACAAATTTCACTTCGGACTCAAGAGCTTGTAAACCTTTGGAGTTGATTGCCTCTTGGACTTTTTCGTAAGCCTCAGGCTGTGCAGTAATTTGAAATACATCTTCTTGTAAAACTACGTCATCCGCCCCAGCATCGACCACTAGATCGACTAACGCATCTTCTGCAATTTGGTCTGCACTGATTACAATGATTGCTTTTTTTTCAAAGAGGCGACTAACGCTTCCTGGATTCGCAAGAGAGCCACCGAACTTGGTTAGGATATTTTTAATCTCAGGAGTAGTTCTGGATTTTTTGTCGGTCGTGACGGATACCATAAGCGCAATCCCACCAGGTGCATAACATTCGTATAAACAATCTTCGTAGGTTACACCCTCTAATTCGCCAGCGCCTTTTTTGATCGCACGCTCAATATTGTCTTTGGGCATATTTGCCGATTTGGCTTTTAGAACAGCCACGCGTAATCTCGGATTTGCTTCTGGATCGGAGCCGCCCATTCTCGCCGCCACCGTGATCTCTTTGGCGTATCTAGTAAAAATCGCGCCTCGTTTAGAATCGATGATTTCTTTTTTTCTTTTGATCGTCGCCCATTTCGAATGTCCTGACATACAAATCCTCTCTCAAACTAGTTCTAAAT
>JAGOHK010000082.1 GCA_017996175.1 Leptospiraceae bacterium | reverse complement strand
CCATCTCCTCCCAAATACAAACCAGGCAGAGACGTAACGAGGACAAGCGATGTTACCCGTGGTTTGATAAGTTTATTCCAAATCGAAATGTATTTTAGCATAAAGGCTACTTGGAGTTATCCTCAGGTACAAGTCGATAATAGAGAACAGTGTAGTTGACGATAAAAAGAGCAACACCCATTCCCGTATGAAAAGCAGTAACAAGAATGGGAAGTTGAAAGATAACATTACAAACACCAAGAATAATCTGAACGCCGACAGTGTACAAAGCCATTCTGAGAAACATACGAGTGCGGCGATCGTAGGATTTAAAAACCGAAACAGTAAAATTGATAACAACAAGAACCAAAATAAGGTAAGCCATGATCCGGTGTTCCATTTGGATACGAACCAAACCGTCCATCTTAGGAAGCCATGCTCCATGACAAGTAGGCCAGTCCGGACAAGCAAGTCCCGCATAATTAGAACTAACTCGACCACCGAGAAAAAGTTGGAAGGCAATTAAAAATACAGTAAGCGAAATAAGAAGATTACGAGAAGAAAAAATCTGACCAATGCGTAAAATACTAGTTTCTAAAGTTTCGGTTTTCAAGATAAAATTTGCCTTAGCCGTAATACTGACAATCAAAGTAAAGAGTAAAACTGCATTGAGCAAATGCATATTAACCGTTCCGGGGTCGAGTAGCTTAGTTACAGTAAGTTTCCCAAGAATGACTTGATTCACTAATACAATAAGTGAGGCAACTGCAAGTAAGCCGAAACGTTTGCGAAGTTCAGAATCCTTAAAAACTAAAATAGCAAGGGCTAATATGACGAAACCCAAAAGACCAGAATAAATTCGATGACCCACTTCCATCCAAATCCGAAATTCGGGAGGAGGAATTACCTTTCCATAACACAATGGCCAATCGGGACAAGCAAGCCCCGAGTCCGTAGCACGAACCAAAGGACCAAACAAAATATTGATAAAAATCAAGACAGAGAGAAGAAAGGCTAGGCGGTAGATTGTGGAAATAGATTTACGAAATGCGTCAGTCATCCTATTCTCTAGCACCGGCCTGTTTAAGTAGAGTAACAATTTCAGGTCGACCACCTTTAAGAGCAAAACTAAGAGCAGACTCGTCTACGTTAGTTCTAGCGTTTGGATTCGCTTTGTTATCCAACAAAAGATTAACAGCATCTTTTCTGGCGTTAAATACGGCGTGGATTAAAGCAGTTTTTCCTTCTTTGTCTTTGGCATTAACTAAAACTCCAGGACGAGCGAGGAGATAACGAAGAATATCCAGATGCCCATTGGATGCGGCTTGGATCAAAGCATTTTTCCCAGTCTCCTTATGCTTGCGGTTAACGTCTGCACCTGCTTCGACTAAAAGTTTAACCATTTCTAAGTTGTTATCTCCGGCAGCAATAAGCAGAGGAGTCATTTCCCTAGAGTCAGTTGCATTTACATTTACTTTAGTCTTGAGAAAGATTTGAACCTTCTCAATATCACCATCTTTAACAGCCTCTAGAAAATCATTATTAGCCTGAGCATGAATGGAAGAAATTCCAAAGAGTAGGCTAACAAGTAGTAACCGAAATTTCACGCGAGACCTCTTAAGCACAAGCAACGATTAAATCGCCGCCAGCTTTGACTTCGCCATTTTGGTCAACAGCTTCGACGCTAACAGTGATTAGCTTCTCGCCGTTCTCTTCTTTTTTACGTTTGACAGTACCTTTGCAAGTAAGAACAGAGCCGAGTTTGGTCATGGATTTGAATTTTACACCAAAAAATTTAATTTGTTTTTGGTCAGCCCAATTGGTGCAAGCGCGACCAATGAGAGCCATGACAAACATACCATGAGCAATCGTTCCATCTAGACCATTTGCAAGAGCAAATTCTTTGTCGTTGTGAATGGGATTAAAATCTCCACTCGCTCCCGCATAACGCACCAGGTTCGCGTGAGTGATTTCAGGAATTTTCAACTCAGGGATTTCATTACCAACTTCTAGTTTATCAAATTCAATTTTCATAAATAAATACTCCTTAATTAGGGCGAATGACGATCGCCATTTCAGCTTGGATGCAAGGCTCGTTCTTCGCGTTGTGGTAAGTGGTTCTAAAAGTCACCATATCCATCTTGCCAGTCTTAACATCGACGACTTCGGATTGCGCCCAGACGTTACCAGGATAAAGTGGTTTCAAGTAAGTATACTCTTCTTTCAAGTGAAGAAGACGTTTGATGTCGATACCAAAAGAGGTCATATCTTCCCAGATTTTGGGATAACCCCAGAACTGAATGGAGGTCTGAAAGGTAGGGGGAGCAGGAATATCGTCGTAACCAGCTTTTTTAGCGGCTTCGAGATCGAAGTAAATCGGATTGGTTTCACCAATGGCAATACAAAATTCCTTAATTTTTCCACGTTCGACTACAAAATCAAAACGATCCATTTTCTTTCCAACGATGTCTTTGGAAAGTGTGCTAGCAGTTTCACTCATAATTTAGAACTCCCTGTGTAATACTGATTCTACATATTTCAAAATTCAGGTATTCAGTCTATTCTTTATTTTTGGGGGCGAAGGCGCTGGATTTGCGACTGAGCAAATCGGGGGATTTGGGATATATTTTTTAGGCTGGCGTTACCGGCACTTCACATGCGTACTGAGATCGGATGGTGCGGTTGGTGAGCGAAGTCGAACCACCGCCGGTCAGGCTCTCACTCTTGTCAATAATTTGCAATTTTTTGAGTTGAGTAAGAAACTTTCCCCAAAAAAGCAAATTATTGACACCGTTCGACTTGTAGTGAGCAGCAGCATCCGAGTTAGCGTGTCGAATCTATCCTTAACGCGCTTGAGTAGTGGAATTTTTTCTTCCTCCGTGATGCACCCCACTAATTTGGCAGACTGTTTGCCGAATCTAAAAAAAAATCCCAATACCCCGCACAAAGTTACAAAATCTGACCTAGTATAAGTATGATAACTTTTCAGAATAAAAAATCTTTCCCAATAAATGACCTTAAAGAAATAGATAAAACTATCTCAACCCTTCTAATTCCGGCACACCTTGTAACTCCCTTAAAAGAGAAAATCAAAGAACATGGAAACTTATTCCCCGTTTATTTAAGAAACCTTCTCTGGATGTTCCGAACTTTCACCCACTCCGGTATGATCCATCCCCCTTGGAAATTGAAAACCGAATACCAAGATGAGGGACTTGACTTACAACGCGTTTGCCTTCGCCCTTTTAACGCGGACTGGCTAGAACTTGGAGAACTGGCTCTTGCATTTGGTAAATCTCGCTGTTGGTTGTTTGTCTTTCTACTAGAACTAGACCTCCTCGGATTATGGGAAATCTTCTCAAAGTCCAGGATGGGTGACGCAGTTCCTACCAAAAGCAATTTACGACTAAAAGTTTCTCTATCACTCAGACGGGTTTCACAAAACTTTGCACGAAGTTACCACGTCAGAGTTTAGCAAAGGAACGAAAAAGAAAAGATTTTGGGTCAGAACTGAAATTGTAATGTTTAGTTGACCAATGCTATTTTGCATACGAACAAATAGAGGGTAATGATACGTATGCACAAGATATAATTGCATGAAGAGGCGGCAAAAATTTTAAGATATCCTCAAATCAAATGCTACAGAAATAAAATATTAATCCGTCCGCAAATTAGTTTTACAATTACTTGTATTATCCTGACTTCTAACCTCACGTATGCTCGATTAGAAATCTAGGTAATAAGAAAAATTTGTAGGTTTTTACATAAATATCTTGTAAATCACATTATTTCTATTTCAAAAATATTTCGTCTTGAAACATAAAAAATTATTTTATACGAAAAAATTATATTGTAAAATGAATTTTTGCTTGAACTTTCCTGAACAGGACTCTGTTAATTGAAGAGATGAAATTAAAAGCAAAAATTACCCTTGTAACGCTTACAACGGTTTTAACATTGTTTGTTCTTGCAATGATTATCAATACAATGATATTTTATCATGAAGCAAAAGAGTTTAGAAATTCTGAGATCACAAGTTCCTTTGAATTTTTTCTGAATCAAATTAATCATGCAACAAATATTACTGAAATTACTGGCTATGACCTTGCTAGATCAGGTGAAATTCTTTATACTCTTAAATCAAACGATTCACAAAAACAGAAAGAAATTTTCGAGCAATACTTAATTGCAAGAGTAAAGAATGAAAAAAGCATTTTAGGGGGCGGACTATGGTACGAGCCAAATCGTTTTTCAGAGAAATACATGGGTCCTTACGCGCTTTGGCAAAAAGAAGAAGTAAAAGTTACATGGGAATATTCAAACAAGGGTTACGACTATCACAATCAAGCTTACTATCGTACTGCAATTCCTAAAGATTGGGACATAGCAAAAAAAAGAGATAGAAGTTACTTTCGAATCCCCCCTTACTTAGATAAAATTGGGGAAAAGGAGATAATATTCGTTACCCTCAGTACTCTAATGTACGACAGCCAAGGAAAAATTCTAGGGCTAACAACAGTTGACTGGTCTTTTGAAGATTTGAATAAACTTTTGGGTCAATTTGCTATTACAAAAAGTTCTTACACTACACTGATTGATTTACCTAATTCCAAAATTGTATTCTATCCTGATAAAAAACTCATAATGGAAGACAAATCAAAATTAGCCTGGACAAACAAAATCCAATACACAAACCTTGAAAAAAATAAAATCTTTAAAATTGAGGATGAGAAAATTTCTGGGATTGAGCATGATATTTATTATACAGTGACTAATTCTGATTATCTACTGGCGGCAGTTATAAATAAGAAAGAAGCGTATGCTGTAATTGGTGGAATTGTCCTTCGAAACGTTTTACTGAGCGTTGTGACACTTGCTCTTGTTGGATTTTTTATTTTCATCGTAGTAGATTTAAGCATAAAACCTCTCAATAAAATAATTTCAGTTCTCCGAGGAATCGCAAGTGGTTCCTTAGAGTTAAACGAACGTATTCATATAAAATCCAATGATGAATTTGGGGAACTTGCGGATACTTTTAATAATATGGCGGATAAGATAGAATCACAGAACCATGAAATTAAAGAATATAGTGAAAACTTAGAAGAAAAAGTAATCCAGAGAACTGAAGAATTAAACCAAACATTACAAGAAGTAACCAAACTTAAAAAACAACAGGATGGAGATTATTTCCTGACATCCCTTTTATTAGAGCCTCTTGGTCGAGTGGATGTAAATGCTGAAAATTTACTCGTCAATTTTTACGTTAAACAAAAGAAAACTTTTGAGTTTAAAAATCATGTGAAAGCAATCGGCGGAGACCTTTGTATTGCGAATTTAATTCATTTGAAAGAAAGAGATTATACTGTATTTTTAAATTGTGATGCTATGGGAAAATCCATTCAGGGTGCAGGAGGTGCTTTGATTCTAGGATCTGTATTTGGAGCGATCATAGAGCGCACTCGTTCAACACGAATGATGCAAATCCAAAGTCCTGAGAAATGGATAAAAAGTGCCTTCATAGAATTACATAAAACTTTTGAAACCTTTGACGGTTCCATGTTAGTTTCAATGGTTATGGGACTAGTGGATAATAAAACTGGTCTCTTGTATTTCCTTAATGCAGAGCATCCATGGACAGTTCTTTATCGGGATAACAAAGCGTCTTTCCTTGAAACGGAGTTTATGTTTCATAAATTAGGAATGCAAGCAGGCGGGAATGGAAGCATTTATGTTCGGACATTTCAAATGTTACCCGAGGACGTTGTTATTATTGGCTCGGATGGAAGAGATGATTTAATTATAGGAAAAGAAGTGGATGGACAAAGAATTATCAATGAAGATGAAAATGAATTTTTAAGGAGAGTCGAAGAAGGACAAGGGGACTTAAAAAAAATTGCAGATGCAATTGAAAATGTCGGGGAGCTAACAGATGATTTCTCCTTGCTCAGAATAGAATACAAATTGCCAACCATCGAACGAATTGAACCATCTACACGCGTGCTGGAATTGATAAAAAGAGCTCGTATTTTAGAGAAAAAAAATCTCTTAGCTGATTCAATGCGAGAGTTAAAAGCTGCTTATCTGTTAGAACCATTTAATACAATTGTTCTAAGAGATTTAATTAAACTAAGTGTACATTTAAAACATTACTCAAAAGCAATAGAATATGCAAAATCCTATTTGGATTTACGCCCAATAGACACAGAAATTATTTTCGCCTTGTCTTATTCATACAAAAAGAATAACCAAAAAGAGGAAGCTATTGATCTAGGAGAACAAATTCGATTAAGAGAACCTTTAAATGTAAAATACTTAGCCCATTTGGCAGAATTATATATTTCTGTTGATAACAAACGTGCGAGGTCTCTATTAGATGATGCTATGAAAATTGATCCTGAAAATAAAAAAGTTTTACAGTTAAAAGAATCACTACAAGCTTTGGTATAACAGATTTAAATCCAATGAAACTTAGAACAAAGATTACCCTTTTTACATTAACCACAGTGTTAACAATTTTTACGCTCGCGATGGGGATAAATACATTTATCTTCTACACACAGGCGAAAGAGTTTCGTGATAAAGAAATTGATAGTTCTATTTTTTTCTTCCTTTCTGAAATCAATAATGCAACAAACAAAACAGAAATCGTTGGGCAAGATATTGCGTTAGCGGGAGAAATGATTTATAATATAAAGTCGAGCGAAAATCCAAAAGATTCACTTGCTTTTATACTTACTTCAAAAATAAAAAATTTTCCGAGCCTAGTCGGTGGTGGAATTTGGTACGAGCCAAATGTATTTACCGAAAAATTTTTCGGACCTTATGCGCTATGGAAAAATGGAACAGTTGAGGTTACTTGGGAATATTCTACACAAGAATATAATTATTTAAAGAGAGATTGGTATCTGTTCGCTCTTCCCGAGTCGTGGAATCGTATGACATCGCGATCTGAAAAAAAATATAGAACCCCTCCGTATTTGGATTCGCTTGGAGATGAGAAGTTAGTCTTCATTACCCTCTGTACTATCATGTACGACAAATCCAAAAGAATAATTGGTATGTCAACGATTGACTGGACACTCAAATCTATAAAAGAATTGTTATCCAAGTTAGACATTACCCCCAGTTCGTTTGCCGTTCTAGTTGATTTGGAAAGTAGAAAAATTCTTTTCCATCCAGACGAAACTTTGGTGCTAAAGGATTACCGTGAGTTGCCTTGGTTAAAAGGAAATAACTTAAAAGCTATCCAAAAAAATGAAATTCTAGAAGAGGAAAAAGTTAATATTCAGGGTGAGGCATACACTATTTATCTTACGGAGACTGATGCAAAGTTTATTTTGGTAGTAGCGATTAACGAACGGGAAGCATATTCTGTTATCGGTGGAATTATTCTTAGGAATGTGATTCTAACAGTAATCACACTTCTTGTAATTGGATGTATTATAAATATTATCGTAGGGAAAAGCTTGCAACCTCTTGTTAATATCATTGATGTCCTAAGAGGGATTGCTTCTGGAAAAAAAAGCTTAAGAGAAAGAATTCAGATTAAATCTAAAGATGAATTTGGAGAACTGGCTAATACCTATAATACCATGGCAAACACGATTGAACGCCAAAACTTAGAAATTAAAGAATATACAGAAAACCTAGAAGAGAAAGTGAAAGAAAGAACCAATGAACTCAACCAAAGTTTGCAAGAAGTTACAAAATTAAAAATGCAACAAGATGGAGATTATTTCCTTACTTCTCTTCTATTGCAACCACTCGGTCGTAATAGACTTCGGGAAGATAAAGTGAAAATTCATTTTTTCGTAAAACAAAAAAAAGAGTTTCAATTCAAAAAAAATAAAAATGAAATTGGCGGAGATTTATGTTCTGCTGACTCATTTACGTTAGGCGATAAGAAGTATTCAGTTTTTATGAATGCTGATGCAATGGGAAAATCTATTCAAGGAGCAGGCGGAGCTCTGATTTTAGGCTCTGTATTTCATGCGATAGTGGAAAGAACTAAGGCTTCTAAAACAGCCATGAGCTATACACCGGAGCGTTGGATAAAAAATACATTTATCGAACTTCATAAGACTTTTGAGACTTTTGATGGATCTATGTTAGTCTCTATGATACTCGGGTTAGTGGATAATGAAAATGGATTTTGCTATTACATCAACGCAGAACATCCATTTGCCGTATTATATCGAGATGGAAAAGCAAGTTTTCTAGAAACCAAATCCTTTTATCGAAAATTAGGCACCACAGATACGGAAGGTGGAATAGTCGTAGATACATTTCAAATCCTCCCTGGAGATGTTTTAATGATAGGTTCGGATGGGAGAGATGATATTTTACTTAGCAATACTTCCGATGGTACGCGAATAATAAACGAAGACGAAAATATGTTTTTGGGAATAGTAGAAAAATCAGATGCAAACTTGGATCGAATTTATGAAGAACTAAAAAAGCTTGGAGAGATTACAGATGATTTGTCGCTACTTCGCCTGGAGTATTTCGGGAAAATAGTCGAACAGGAAAATCTTTCTCTTGAAGCTAAAAAACTAATCCGATCATCTAGGGAATTACAAAAGCAGGGTAACAACCAAAGAGCTTTAGATCAATTGGAAGAGGCTAACAAAATTAACCCGGACCATCCTGATATAATTCGAGAAAAAGTGAAAGTATTCTTAAATACGAAAAGTTATGTAAGAATTTGTGAACTATCGCTACCATATATTAGTATGCGTCCAGATGATACAGATATGATCTACCTCACTTCTTATTGTTTTAAGAAACTCAAAAAACTCGACGCCGCCCTTGATTATGCCGAACGTTTAAAATTACGTGACCCGCTTAATATTTCTTATATGATTCATCTCGCAGAAATTTACCTTGCCCTTGGAAATAAGGTAAAAGCGGAAGAAATCGCCTTACAACTTCAATCCTTGGATGCGGATAATCCTAAGTTACTTCTATTAGAGGCAAGTATTCGAAGTGAAAACGAAGAAGTTCTTTTGGACTGAGATAAAAATGGATTTGGATCAATAATTTACTATTACTATGAACATGCATTTCACCCCCCATTTTGTGCAGTTTACCCCAAAGGAGTGGATTAAGTTTTTTTAGAGAATAGATTTAGATTTATCTAAGTGAGGAATGAAGATGAACCTAAAACAAACGATTACGATAGTTATTCTATTGTGGAGTGTAACACATATTAGCCCACAGGACAAAAATATTCAGAAAAAAAATATCGAAATAAAGGAAAGCCCTATAACACAAGAGGCATTGCTGGAAGAAAAAAAGAAAGAAGAGGAAAAGAAAAAGAGAGAAGAAGAACAAAAGTCAATTCAAAAGTACTACGCAAAGTTAAAAAATCCTCCTGGATTTTATGAGGGGGCATTCCTTGTTAGCTTCATGGGAGGGACTACTCTTGCACCAAGCGGAAGTTATATCTCTCATGAAAAGGTTTACGACCAAACGATTCAAAATAAAATTTTAACTGACCAAGTAAACCAAGATCTAAATCCTAGTTACAAGGGATATTATTTTCAACCCAATTATACTCCAGGTATTGCAAGACAATTTGATTTTGAATATGGTTGGAAAGATAAAATAGGAATGGGATTTACGATAATGCAAAATTCCTTAGAAGCGGTCAGGCAAGATGTGATTCCCGGAGTCGCCTCGTATTACAAAGAATATGTTGACTTAGTTCCACGTAAAAGGACAATCTACAGAGGAAATTCTATGTCATTCTTAGCTACATTTCATCCACTTCCGAAAACTTTTTTCGATCCATACGTTGCATTTCGTGCCGGTATAGTAGGATTTACTGGAGAAGCACATTCTGGCATTTACCCCGATCGGTTTGCGTACTCGAATAAAGTAAATAACGGAATTGGCGGTATAGTGGGATTAGCCGGTGGATTGAATATTTATTTTGGTAGGTACTCAGGTCTTAAAACGGAAGTTGCGTATTACAACGAGTATCTCAAGTCAGATGAATTTTCTACTCGAACATTAAATTCCTATCAGGCAATGATCGGTTTTTTTCTAAATTTTTCCAACATTCAATCTAGACTTGAGGAATAAAAATGAGAATTTTAATCGTAGAAGATGAATCGGTAGCCGCAAAAGGTTTAGAAAAATTAGTCAGAGAAATTTATGGAAAAGAAATTACTTCCTTAAAAATCGAAAGGAGCCTTCTTGGCTCCGAGTGTTTTTTGGAAGAAAACTCTGTAGACTTAGTTTTTCTCGATTTAAATTTAGATGGTAGGGAAGGATTTGATCTTTTACGAACCATCATTGCAGAGTCTTTTCATACTATCATCGTTTCAGGTATGACAGAAAAAGCAATCCAGGCTTTTGAGTTTGGAGTTTTAGATTTTGTACCAAAACCAGTCAATAAAGAACGTCTTAAAAAAGCCCTGCAAAAATGGAAAAATGTAGAGGCTAATTCTCGTTATACAAAGTTCTTGAGTATAAAAAAAGAGGACAAAACAGAGATTATCCCCATAAAAGAAATTACATATATTCAGGGACAGGATAATAAAACTATGATTCACCGTAAAAATTTAATAACGGATACTCATCGTAAAACTCTAGACTCTTTATCTAAAGTTCTCCCCTCTCATTTTTTTAGAGTTCATAAGTCTTACTTAGTAAATCTAAGAGAAACAAAATTTCTAAGAAATAGAATTGGCGGTAAATATATTTTAGAATTAAAAAATGGTATAGAAATTCCTGTTTCTAGAAAAATTTTCCCCGAATTAAAAAAGAGGATGGGCTAATACTTCTCTTTTTTTCATACATATCGAAATAAATTGAATCAAGTGGCAGAAGTTTATTTTTTTATTCTCTTTCTATTGAGGATAGCGAAAATGCTAAGACAGCTAATTGGATAAATACAAAAAAGCCAAACTGTGAGATAGAAATATTTACTTGAAGATTTGATTGAGCGGTTAAAGTATTTTAGCCAATGTTTATAAACAGAATTCCAGGTTTTTTTGTGGAGAGAGTAAATGGAAATTTCATATTTTTTACCCGACACAACTTTTGTAATAAATTCCAATTGTTTCTTGGCTTGAATAAATTTATATTTCTCATGGCTATCATAATATAATTTAAAATTGTAATAATCCTGAATCATAATCATTAGTTTATTTTTTAGTGGTTTCGCGTCTTCACTTAACCTTCGAAAGTCTTGTGTTTCAAGAGCAATGTCTATTTTTTTATGAACTTCTTCTTTTAGCGAATTAGAGTAAATTACCTCTTCTAGTTTTAAATCATTTTCCACAAAATCATAATGGATAGCGCCAATAAAATAAATAACAAAAAGTGAGAGTAACAATGCGTAGCCGAAATTAGAGAAATAAAATTTTTTAGAGAGCCAGAGTATTCTCAATACTCTGAAAAATCGAGGATTACTTTTAACTTTTTTCATAATATTACTATTTTAAATAAAATTTTCATAAATTTCTACTTTTGCGTAACATCAGTAAATTAATTCTACATAAGTTGGGTTGCCTAAATATATTTTTCCATATTTCCTGATAGTCAATGCATTTTTATTGTCTAAATCAGACCTGTCTTATTTAAGTAATCAGAATGCCTATAGAATATTTAAATAAGAACGGTTTCAAATCCAGTTGGATAAGACAAGATAGTGGAAGGAAAATTCTTTTTCTACCTGGCTGGGCGGAGTCTCTCAGTGTATGGAAAGAAATTTGCCCAAATGATTTGATAGGTTATGAAAAAATTTTCCTAAATTTAGGAGGACATTATCCTTCCGAATTTCCAAATCATAAATCTCATTTAAACCTAGATGATTTTTTAAACTCTCATTTCGAGTTAATTAATTACCTAGCGGGTAATGAAGAGTTAATCCTGATTGGACATTCTACCGGTGGATTCATTGCATGTATGTATGCAAACCAATTTCCAGAAAGAGTAGATAAAGCAATCTTAGTCGGTTCTTTTATCGAAGGTCCGATTGGAGGGATTGTAAATCTAGTTAAATTATTTGGGAGTTGGAATTTGTCTATTCTTCCAGATACTATTTTAGGATTTTTTCAAAATTCGAAGTCTATTTTCTATGAAGCAGCTTTGTCTGTGAATCCAGTAAATAGGGAAGAGTTTCTAAATCGTGACTATGTAAAAGATTTTTTTCCTAATTTCTTTGAAGAATATAAAAAAATGAATCCAAAGTCTCTTCGTATTATCGTTGAAATTCTAGACTCAATTAGACTCTCCGAACTAAATCTCAGAAAAAATCTTCCTCTCTATTTTATTCATGGAGACAAAGACCCGACCGTTCCCTACTCTCAGGTAAAAAATTTCTGTGATACGTATACATCTGCAAAACTAATTACCATACCGGATACTGGTCATTCGCCGCATTGGGAAAATCCAACTTTATTTTGGCAGTTGGTAAAAGATTTAGTTTTGTGAATTATTCTTTAAGAATCCCAGTTTTTATTCTAACAATATTATAATATATGACAAAGTTGCACTAATTTCTTCATCCCAGAAATCTATCCTTCAATTCAGGTGTAGACATACGACAAGATTCCGATTTGCCAAACCATCTGTAGCGGTTACGGGCTATATACTCATAGATTATATCTCGAAAAGAAGTAGGAAGAATTTTCCCAATAGAAATGAATTTATAGATTCCGTCGAGATGCGCTGCGATGCGAAGTGCTGCGTCGGACTTGGTATAAAAAATTCCATTTTCGAAATAGAGAATAGAATTTAGAGAATTTAATTCTTTTCGAATCTCTTCATTTAACAGTAATAATCCGTTAGAGGTATAAAGTTTATTTTCACGGGAGGAATTTTGAATCAAGTTTTGGGCAAATTCTGATTGCAATGAGGCAAATCGAAATTTTTTCCCCGAATCATGGTCGATGATAAAATTTACCGAGGCATTACATAAATTACAAACTCCATCGAATAAAATGATTTTAAAAAGCATTTGACATTCCTTTAAATATTTTACAACCTACTATCATGTTTACAAATGAACCAGGCAAATTTTATATTCGAATCGAAGGACGTTTTGAGTCCGCTCATTATCTTTACAAATACTATGCTGATGGAAGTGATGAAGCCTGTCACGGTCATTCTTGGAAAGTAGAAATTTTTCTTTCAGGAAAAGAAAATATTCGTGAGGACGGTATTAGCTTCGATTTTCTCACCGCCAAACAAAAATTAGCCGAATTACTAACTTCTATCGATCATATTTTAATCAACGATCATCCTGATTTCAAAGGAATCAATCCAACTTCTGAAAATATCGCTCGTTGGTTTTATGCAGGACTGAAAAAGGAAGTCAGTGAGGCTAACGGCAAAGTCGATAGAATTGTAATTCACGAAGGACCGGAAAATTTAGCCTACTTCGAACCAGCTTAGGAAGAATACCACGGACTTGCATAGCTCGGCTGAAGGGTGAAAGCGGGCGGACGCTTTGTCGAACGTGTGAACACGGATAAAAGATTCGATGAGGAATCTAGGCAGATTGCTTAAAAATTTGTCTTAATTACTACAGTCTATCATAAAAAAAAACAGTATTCAAGAATATAAGTATACAGAAAATGGGAATTTCATTTTTCTTGCATTAGGAGACTAAGCTAAAGTTATGAAATCGAAAATAATTTCTTTGCATCATACTGGGAACTACTGGAATGTAAAAGCCAAGCGGCTAAGTGTAAATATCCTCCTTTTCCTATTTCTAATCTTTTTTTGCTTTTGTAATATTGAAAATCCACAATCGAAAAACAACCAAAGAAATTTTTCTGTATTTGCTTCTTTGGTTTATAATGAAAAATCTAGTATCATTACAACAAAAGTCGGAAGTATGAATCGTTCCCATACAGATCCGAAAGCAGTATTATTGGAGAACGGTAACGTACTTGTTATCGGGCGTGGAGCAGAATTATTTGACTCGTCTAAACTTAGCTATTCTATTATTACTAACAGAACATTTGTTCGCGAAAATCATACTCTTACCAAACTGCAAGATGGTAGGATTTTAGTTTTGGGAGGTAATACTTCACTGGTTGAAATTTATGATCCTTCTTCAATGACATTTTCGATTACAGGAAATATGATTCAGAGTTATCGAACATGGCATACAGCAACTTTATTACCCACAGGTAAAGTATTGGTTGTAGGCGGAATTGATAGTTATCAAACTGGTGTGACAACTGGCAGTTTTAATTCTGCAGAAATCTATGATCCAAATACGGGAACATTTTCAATTACGGGTAATTTAAATTATCCGAGACAGCTTCATAGTGCGACTTTATTAAATGATGGAACAGTCCTGATTATTGGAGGTTGGAATAGTCAAGATAACGAAGTTACTATAGCAGAAATATACAATCCCATTACCGGATTATTTACAACGGTTTCGAATTCTTTTTGTCAAAGCACTAGAAGAGAAACTTCAATATTACTTGCCAATCAAAATGTTTTTATTGCAAAAACTGAATCGCCAAGTAGCTTACAGATTTTTGATTCATCAATAGGAAACTGCAATACAATACAACAATCTCTTCAAGGAATTGGATATTTTTCCATTGCTCCTTTAAATGATGGACGAGTTTTACTTGCGGGCGGATGGGATTATACAACAAAGACTGATATTAGTGGACTTACTTTATACGACCCAAATTCAAATATGCTCACTTATATAGGAAATATGAGTAGTGCAAAAATTTATCCAATCATGGTTGTTTTTAAGGATGGGCGAGTATTAATTATCGGGGGAGTCGTTAATTCAAAAACCACCGAAATCTATACCCCATAAGGAATTTTCCAATGAAATACATTTTACTTTTATTTATTACCTTTCCTATATTCACACAAAGTATTAACAATTCAAAACCTACACCTGCGGATACTATCGATAATTCGAAACTTACAGTCAAGGAAGGAAAGGACTCTTCACAGCCAAATCAAAATGAAGAGTCGGAGGATAATTCCAATTTAACGCAAGCTGAAATTCGAAAAAAGAGAAAATGGGAACTTGGACTTGGATATGGAGAGAGTAATCAAGATTTTTCCCCAACACCGGGTATTATGAATTTGAATTTGGAATACAATTGGACCTCTCGGTTTTCTATTGGTTATACTCATTTACATGAACGAAGTTTTTCTACTCAATTTAATGTTAATGCAAGTATCCTTGGCTATGTGGGGATGATTGAAAATACGAATACACTTGAAGTAGGGTTACTAAATTTTAGATATTATCTCTTTGAAAAATTTCCTTTGTATATCACAGGTGGTTGGGGACGTGATTGGATTGGTCGCGATAAAGTAGTAGATTATCAATACGGTTATTTCTCCCGTAACGGGCTAATTCAAAATAGCCCCTTAATTCGAGAACGTATTACTATGCCGAGTGAATATAGGTTTTATGGACTTGGGTTTCAATGGGTTTTTCAAAATGGATTTTTTATTGGTTTAGAGTATAATAGAATGCATAGTCGTTATACCAATAAAGGGAATTCAATTATTCTTGATAAAAATTATAGAGCAGAAGGAATTCTTTCAGAAGCAATTTTTTTTAGCTCAGATTATAGGGATGAAATTGATACAGGATTTAAGAATATTAAGTTAGGTTATTCTTTTCAGTTTTAAAATTTACTTCAATTGAAAAAACTATTTGGAAGGTGCGTCATCTATTTCAATTGACATTGGAAATATTGACTCACTTGATAATTTATTTACAACTTGACGAAAGTTAAAAAGAATTTATAGTAGCGCACCTAGAAGCATATTTGGAGAAACCAATGAAACTATTTTCTTTTTTACTATTTACATCTATTTTACTAAGTAACCTTTCTTCCACCGAACTCGACATCTCAAAAATGCGCGATGCAAAAACAATCATGGACAAAGTCAACAAAGGTTTCGATGTTAATGCAGTCCGATCAGAAGACGGCTATACACTATTACACTACGCATCCGAAATCGGAGATGCCAAACTTGTAAAGTTTCTGATTGGTAAAGGAGCAGAAATCAATTCTACGATGAAAGTCGGCAGTACTCCATTATCCACTGCAATCACATTTGGGAAAAAGGATGTAATACGAGCCTTGCTGGAAGCCGGTGTTGATCCCAATTTTAAATTAGGGCAGTACGATTCCAAACGTTCTCATTTTCATTTTTATATAACGAAAGCACGTAAAATTGATAAAGGTATTTTTGATTTATTTATCACAAAGGGAGCGGATTTAGAAACAAGAGATTTTTACAACGAAACTCCCCTTATGACAGCAGCCGGTCAAGATTTTAACATGACGGATAATGCGAAGTATCTGGTGACGGCAGGCGCGGATATTAAGGCTGGTGGGAAAGGCGGAAAGACAGCTCTTATGACTGCCGTATATGTAAAAAATATAGAATTAATCAAATTCCTTCTTAAATCAGGCTCACCGGTAGATCAAAAGGATAATGACGGTAACACTGCACTTATTAGCATGATTAGTATGGGAAACTTTGACGAACAACCCAAAATTGTCGTCATGAAAATTCTTTTAGAAGCAGGGGCTAATATCAATGAGACGAACAACGCAGGCAACTCAGTGTTACATGAATCTCTCTTCGAAGGCGATTCCGAGATGCGAAAATTTTTTGTAAGTCGAAATGCCGACTCTTCTATTGTTAACAAAAAAGGCAAAACGGCATTAGACCAAGCAATTGATAATGACAATATGATTGCTGTTAAAACTTTATTATCAATTGAGAAAAATATTAACCGCTTAGATAAATATGGTTCAACCATGTTACATAGTGCTATTTTAAATGAAAAATACGAACTAGTAAAACTTCTTCTCCAAGCAGGTGCAGACAGAGCGGCTAAAGACAAATGGGGAAAAAGCGCAGTCGAGTTTGCAGAAAGACAAGGGAATCAGAAGATGATAGATTTATTGAAGTAGGATTAAATTCTTATTTTTGTAAAAGCGATTTGTTATTTTATAGAAATGATAAAGCTACTTTTATTTATTCTGTGATAATTATGAAACAAAAAAAATTCTCGATAACTCAAAGACTAAAAAGTTTTCAATATGCGTTTAATGGTTTAAAAATCTTAATCATCGAAGAACATAATGCAAGAATTCATTTGTTTGCCGCTATTTGCGTTTTTATTGCGGGTGTTATTTTGAAACTATCAAACGCAGAATGGATAACAATTACTTTTGCAATTGGGCTTGTAATCGCTTTTGAAGCAATTAATTCTGCGATTGAAAATATTGCGGATTTTATTTCTCCCGAACAAAATCCGCAAATCAAAAAAATCAAAGACTTATCCGCAGCAGCAGTCTTAGTTGTGGCAATTTCTAGTTGCGCAGTGGGGATAATTATATTTGTTCCTAAACTACTAATACTATGATAAAATTATTGAAAGAAAAAAAACGATTCAACGAGACCGTCTTTATGTGGCTTATGTCCATTTTGTGCTTTGGTTTTTCCATATTTCGTTTTGTTTATACGGATACGAAAGTATTTTTATTTTTAAATTGGAATTTATTTCTTGCATTTATCCCTTGGGCTGTTACAAGTATAGTAATTCTTAAACCGAATATTCAGAAGTACAGACTAACAATACTTATCCTCTTAGGAATTTGGCTTTTATTTTTCCCAAATGCTCCTTATATCCTAACCGATTTATTTCATCTTCGTTTAAAATCATCTATACCACAATGGTTTGATTTGATTTTAATTCTCTCCTTTGCTTGGACTGGACTTTTGTTTGGTTATTTGAGCCTTTGGGATATTGAGAAAATTCTTAGTAAATCTTTGAGTCAAGTCTGGACTGGTATAATTTCTGTTAGCCTCTTATTTATAGGAAGTTTCGGAATTTATCTAGGGCGGTATCTTAGATGGAATAGTTGGGATATTATCAGTCAGCCATTTAATTTAATCTACGACATTAGCGATCGTTTTTTAAATCCATTTGATCATCCTAGAACTTGGGGAGTAACTATCTTTATGGGAATTTTTTTAAATATGATCTATTGGACATTTCGAATGGTAAGAAGACGAGAAGAATAAAAATAGAAAAAAATTTTACCACCAACAGCGTCTTCGTAATTCCTTGGATAAATAATAAGAATGCATTTGATATCCGAATGGATTTAAGTGCACCAAGTCTAAAAAAAACAAAGAAGGAAAATCTGGATTAATAAATGATAAACTAGTATCTGATTCTAGAATCTCTGTCTTATTTCCAAATGTCTTCCAAAGCCTGAGATTCAATTCATCCAAACCTTCGTTTAACGCTTTATTATGCGCTGTATTCTTGGCTGGGTTTACTCGAAAATGAGTCTGGATGATTACTTTTTTATTTGATTCTCTCAAGATATTAACAATTTCAACAACTCTAGAATGTATTTCGTCTATCGCTTTTTTCAGTTCCTCTTCTTTATTTATTCTAAACCCTTTCCATCTGTACGCATTTCTCTGAATGTCATTTCCGCCAATCATGAGCACAATTCTTTCATGAAAAATTTTTGGTTTGTAAGCCTCACTTTTTAAAAACCCTAACCAATGTTCCGTTGTCGAACCTGCAATCCCTGCGTTCTGAATTCCTATTTTGTTTTCACTGCAACCTGATTTGAATTTTCCCAAAAAATCATTGTCTTCCCAATCTACATTTTGTCCAATTTGAAAAATATATTGTGTCCTACTGTCACCAATCATAGTAAAAGCATCCGAATCTAAAACAACTGGTTCTAGAAATTGAAATTTTCGATCTTCCGGATAAATGCCGCAAACGATTAAAAATATTATAATAAATAACTTCACTTTTTCTAATCCTTAGCCCATACTTCATGGTCTTTCTTTTTTTAAAATTATTTTACCTATCGAAAAAAGCTTATCCAAAATTAAAAATTTCAGTTAGCTGGAAAATCCACTAAAGCTGCCTGTTAAATATTTACGAAAAAAAGAAAAAGAAGTAGACTGGTAAATTTTCTATGAGATTTTTTATAAAAAGGAATGGTGTATGAAGATAATAATTTTAGTGTTTGGGTTTTTATGTTTTGGATTATCCGCACAGGATAATGATTCTGCTTTAGTTGGATTCTTAATTGGCAAAGTTTCTATCAAAGCATCTAGCGATACAAAATGGAAGTCATTAAAAAAAGATGACAAGGTAAACGACGGAGACACACTTATGACCGGGAATGGATCTACTGCCACCATTCTTTATAAAGGTTCTGAGTTTAAAATTTCTCCTAATTCTACGATAGTGGTTAACAGCCTGTATACCAAAGAAAAAGAAGGAAAAATCGAAGTAAAAAATGGAGGAGTTTGGACCAAAGTTGTCAATTTAGGTGGGCAAAAATTTACAACGACCAGTCCAACCTCTACGGCTGGTGTTAGAGGAACTGCCTTTGCAACTCTATACGATGAAAAAGCAAAAGTTGGAATGCATTGTGTTTGCGAAGGAAAAGTAGAAGTAGCCTCCAATGAAACTGGCGCAAAATCAAAATTAGTCGAAAAGGGAAATGGTAGTAGTCTCAAGAAAGGAAGTGGGGATATAGACATGAGCTCTTATAAAAATTTAATTATAAAAAAAGAAGCAATGCCCGAATTTGAAACAAAAATCAAGGAGGCGCCAATTCTAAAAAATTGTCTTTCTTGTCACACTCCTAAAGGTTGGAAAGCTGAGGGAGTTGTAAAAGACGATAAATATGGTAAATAAGGAAATATAATGAAAAAACTATATACAGCGACTATGACCGCAAGTGGCGGTCGTTCAGGATCAGTAAAATCTCCAGACGGCAAATACGAATTTGCCCTTTCAATGCCTAAAGAATTAAGAGGAGAAGGCGGAGATGGGGTAAATCCGGAGCTTCTTTTTGCGGCGGGTTATTCTGCTTGTTTTCATAGCGCAATGAAAGTTGTAGCCGCTAGAAAGAAAGTAGAAATTGAAAACTCATCCGTGACTGCACTTGTTGATATAGGAATGATTAGCGGCGGTTCATTTGGATTAGCCGTTACTTTAAAAGTAAGTATTCCCGGTATAGATAAAGTAACCGCAGAAGAGCTAGTTGCCGCAGCACACCTAGTTTGTCCTTACTCGAATGCAACAAGAAACAATATCGAAGTGACACTTGTAATTGAGTAATTTTTCTATTTATAGTAGAGGGCTGTGTAAAAAGTGGTCACTGAGTGATTTTCGCAGATGGTTCGATACAAAAAACCATGAAAAGATAAGGTTTTTCTCACCTTACAGCAGCGAAAATTTTATCGAAGTGGCTTATTACCTACCACAAGTTCCTCTACTTCTTAGAGATTTTTCGCAAACAATCGGCGCATAAACATTGGCATTCTAAATGTACGTTTACTTTGCATTCAAAGTTATTCTTACAGGAAGGGTATATAAACTCTAAAAATAAACGTTATGCGTCAAAGGGAAAATAAAGATGATTATTGTTTTTGATATGGATAATACTTTAACCGACGAAATGGGATCAAGTCTTCGTCCTGGAATTATTGTGTTGCTTCAGAAATTAGTGAAAGAAAAATTTGAACTAAAACTTTGGACTAACTCAAAAAAAGATCGAGCTATTTCTATTTTGCATGAGCATAAATTAAAACTATATTTCTCAGAGTTTGTCTTTCGGGAAAACTATGACCCAGAAGATAAGGGGATAAGAAAGGATATCCGCAAAGTGAAAGGAGAAATTTTAATAGACGATGACCCGAAAGAAATCCAATATGTTAAGTCAATCGGCAAAGATGGATTTTTAATCTCTTCTTTCCGAAAAGGAAAAGCAGTCAAAGAAAATGAGTTGGAAGAAGTCTATAAATTTATTATAAATAAAAAAGGATTTTTTAAAAAACTATTCTAATCTTAATTTAAAGAATCTATTCATGTAGCTTTAGTTTGGTTTTCAAACCAGGTTTACTATCTAGAATTTGTTTTAATAATTTTATAATTTTTTTATCTTGAGAGCCTGTTTCTTCATAGATATTTTCTAATAAAACAATCGCTTTATCATGTAAATTTTGTTTAAAGAAAATCATTGCTTCAAACTTTGTGGCTTCTATTGTGATTAAGTCATAACCTGATTTTGATTCTCTTAAAAAATTTAACGATTTGATATAATCATTATTATTGTAAAAAGTAATGCCTTTCAAAAAAGAAGCATTTCTAGGCTGAACATCAATCTTATTTTCACCAAGATTTTCATTTAAGGATAAATGATTTTCTAAAGAATCAATATTTCCAGATAAAGCAGAGTTAATAATATTCATCCAAATAAACGTTCTTTCAAATTCTTTTGTAAGTTTAGTAGAGTCTAATAACGATAATTCACCAAGTAAGATTATGGGTCTTTTTCTATTTGCAATTAATTCATATAAATATACGAATAGTTTATTCGACTCTGCTTCTTTGAAATTTGGATTAAATGCATTTGCCCGAAGCGCAATTCGGTACATAGTCTCCATATCTTCTTCGACTTGAAAGTGTTCCATATAGGATTTTTTTCGTTCAAAAGAAGTTAATTCAAGAATATCACCCATATCAAATTTAATTCGATTAAAAAGCTGGTAGTAAGAAGATTTAGCTACTAAGTAATTTGCTGTGGAGTCGGTAGGCATACTATCATAGTATAAGTCCGTTAACGACTTGTATTCAGCTAGCAAGGTTTTTGGAAAAGTTTTCTTTTCGAGACTAATAACGATTCGCTCCTCTAATTTAGAAATCTTCTGAATACTATTAGCGGAAAAATAAGTAGTTATTTCTTTCCACTTATATACGATGCTCCCAATTAAAACAATCCCTAATACAAAGAAAATAATTAAAGGATAGTTAGTAGGTTTCTTTTTGTCTTGTTTGTAATGTCTAGGTAGGTACAATGTATTTACTAGTAGGGGCAGAATATATTCTGCCCCTACGTGTGGTTTATCTTCCGACGATGAAGACCACGTTTGTGGTCGCTGATCCACCGATATTTAACATAAGCCCGTTTTTTGCGCCCTTTACTTGGTAGTCACCAGCTTTTCCGGTTACTTGTTTGTAAAGATCTAACATCATACGAACTCCACTTGCTCCAACTGGGTGACCAACACCGATTAGCCCACCACTTGGATTGATTGGTTTTTTGCCGTTGAAGTCGATTACACCTTTTTGGATTGCTTCGTGTTCTTTTCCTGGCGCAGAAATTCCAAAAGCGGATATTGC